>NZ_BSPB01000002.1:0-259456 GCF_030160815.1 Hydrogenophaga electricum
CCTGCGGCTGCGGGGCGAGAGTGCTCTGAGCGCCGCGCAGCTCGACCGCGTCTGGCAACTCTGGTCGCCCAACAAGGCGCTGGGCCTGACGGGCGTGCGCGCGGCCTACGCCATCGCGCCGCTGGGTGCGCAGGCCGACGTCGCCGCGCTCGACGCACTGGCCGCGTCCTGGCCCATCGGGGCCCATGGCGAGGCCATGCTGTGGGCGTGGGCGCAGCCTGCGGTGCAGGCCTGGGTGGCCCGCAGCCGCGACACGCTGGCCACCTGGGCGCAGGCCCTGCGCGACACGCTGGCCCGCCACGGCTGGACCCTCGCGCCCAGCGACACCGCCTACGGTTGCGCCTGCCCCCCGCAGGCGCTGAACGCGGTGGCCCTGCGTGCGCAAGGCATCAAACTGCGCGACGCCACCTCGTTTGGCCTGCCGGGCTGGTGGCGGCTGAGCGCGCAGCGCCCCGAAGCCCTGGCGGCGCTGGACGCGGCCTTGAACGACCTCAAACTGGAGACATCGCCATGACCGCAGTTTGCGTGATGGTGCTCGGCACCACGAGCGGCGCCGGCAAGAGCTGGCTGACGACGGCGCTGTGCCGGCACTATGCCCGCCAGGGGTTGAAGGTGGCGCCGTTCAAGGCCCAGAACATGAGCAACAACGCCCGGGTGGTGGCTGGCAGACCGAACGAAGAGGATGCTGCGGAGGGCGACGGATTCGGCGCCGGGCCGCCCCAAGCCGAATCAGCCCTCTCGGGGGGCAGCGACCCGCGTCAGCGGCGGAGCGTGGGGGCCGAAATTGGTTCTGCGCAGTACTTCCAGGCCTTGGCCGCCCGAGCCGAGCCCGAGGTTCGCATGAACCCGCTGCTGCTCAAACCCGAGGCCGACACGCGCAGCCAGGTGGTGCTGATGGGCGAGGTGAGTCGCGAACTCAGCGACATGCCCTGGCGCGGTCGCAGCGAAAAAGTCTGGCCGCACATCGTGGCGGCGCTGGACGCGCTGCGCGCCGACAACGACGTGGTGGTGATCGAAGGCGCGGGCTCGCCGGCCGAAATCAACCTGCACGCCAGCGACATCGTGAACATGCGCGTGGCGAGGCATGCGCAGGCGCGCTGCCTGCTGGTCACCGACATTGACCGCGGCGGCGCGTTTGCCCACTTGTACGGCACCTGGGCGCTGCTGCCCGAAGACGAGCGCGCGCTCATTCAGGGCTTCGTGCTCAACAAATTCCGCGGCGACGCCAGCCTGCTCGCGCCCGCGCCGCAGATGTTGCGGGACCTGACCGGCGTGCCGGTGGTCGCCACGCTGCCGATGTGGTGGCAGCACGGCCTGCCGGAAGAAGATGGCGTATTCGACGACAAAACGCGGGCGTCCGGCGCGGTGAAGAAAACCATCGCCGTCATCGCCTGGCCGCGCATCAGCAACCTCGACGAATTCCAGCCGCTCAGGAACGTGCCGGGGGTGCGCCTGGTCTGGGCGCGCACACCGGCCGACTGCGCGGGCGCCGACTGGATCGTGCTGCCCGGCTCCAAGGCCACCGCGGCCGACCTGGCCTGGCTGCGCGCGCAGGGGCTGGACCAGGCGGTGGCCGCGCACGCGGCGCAGGGCGGGGCGGTGCTGGGCATCTGCGGCGGGCTGCAGGTGCTGGGCGAGGCCCTGATCGACACCCATGGCATCGACGGCAACGCCCCTGGCCTGGGCCTGCTGCCGCTGGTGACGGCCTTCGACGCCGACAAGACCGTGCGCCGCAGCCGCATCACCTTCGGCGACGCGGTGGGGGCCTGGGCCGCGCTCAAGGGCGCCAGCGCCGCCGGCTACGAAATCCACCACGGCCAGACCGCGCAGCACCCGGCGATGGCCGCCAAGGGCGACATCGCGCGCGAAATCGTGCCGGGCCTGGCCTGGCAGAACGCGGCCGGCAACGTGTTCGGCTGCTACCTGCACGGGCTGTTTGAAGACCCGGCCGTGCTGCGCGCCCTGTTCGGCGCCACCGTGCCGACCCTGGAGACCGTGTTCGACGGTCTCGCCGACTTTCTCGAACGGCACGCCGAACCCGGCGTGCTCGACCGACTCATCCACACCGACTGACACCATGCCATTCACCCTTCCCGTCATCGACGACATCGCCCAACCCGAACTGGCCGCGCGCCTGCAGCACCGGCTGGACAACAAGACCAAACCTGTCGGCTCCCTGGGCCAGATCGAGCGCCTGGCCCAGCGCATCGGCCTCATCCTCGGCAGCGAACAGCCGGTGCTGCACGACCCGCAGATGGTGGTGTTCGCCGGCGACCACGGCCTCGCGGCGCGGGGGGTCTCGGCCTACCCGAGCGACGTGACCTGGCAGATGGTGGAGAACTTCCTGGCCGGCGGCGCTGCCGTGAGCGTGCTGGCGCGCCAGCACGGCATCGGGCTGACGGTGGTCGACTGCGGGGTGCGGCACGACTTCGCGCCGCGCCCGGGCCTGCTGGTCCGCAAGATCGGTGCCGGCACCGCCGATGCGCTGGAAGGCCCGGCCATGAGCGCGGCGCAGCGCGACCAGGCCCTGGCCAACGGGGCGGCGCTGGTGCAGGGGCTGCCCGGCAACGCGCTGCTGCTGGGCGAAATGGGCATCGGCAACACCTCGGCCGCATCGCTGCTGCTGGCGCGCCTGGTCGGTCTGGACATCGCCGACGCCACCGGTGCCGGCACCGGGCTCGACGCCGAGGCCGTGCAACGCAAGATTGGCATCCTGCGCCAGGTGCTGGCGCGCCATGCCGACGCCACCGAGCCGCTGGCCGCGCTGGCGGCCCTGGGCGGTTTCGAAATCGCCACGCTGGTCGGTGCGGTGCTGCAGGCCGCGCACGAGCGCCGCGTGATCGTGGTCGACGGCTTCATCGCCACCTCGGCCGTGCTGGTGGCCAGCCAGCTCCGGCCCGCCGTGCTGCAGCGCTGCGTGTTCGCGCACCGCTCGGGCGAGCGCGGCCACGCGCTCATGCTCGCCCACCTGAAAGCCGAGCCCTTGCTCGACCTCGGCCTGCGCCTGGGCGAAGGTTCGGGGGCGGCGCTGGCCTGGCCGCTACTGCCAAGCGCCTGCGCCATCCTGCGCGAGATGGCCAGCTTCGAAGCGGCCGGCGTTTCGCGGCAAGACGGCGCCAGTGCCGCCGCGCCGGCCCAGGCTTGAGGTGGGCATGAGCGAGCGCGGCGGCGTGCGCCATTTCCTGCTGGCGTTGCAGTTCTTCACCCGCATTCCCGTGACCGGGCGGCTGGCCGCGTGGGTCGGCTACTCGCCCGCGATGCTGCGCGCCAGCGCGGCCCATTTCCCGGGCGTGGGCTGGGTGGTGGGCGCGCTCGTGGCGCTGGTCTGGCTGGGGGCGGTGCGTGCGCTGCCCGCGCAGCCGGCGGCGCTCTGGGTAGCGGCGGTCTTCAGCACGGCCTTCGGCCTCTGGCTGACCGGCGCCTTCCACGAAGACGGTCTGGCCGACACCGCCGACGGCCTGGGCGGCAGTGTCGACCGCGAGCGCGCCCTGGCCATCATGAAGGACTCGCGCATCGGCACATACGGCGCCGCGACCCTGGTGCTGGCGCTGCTGGCCAAGCTCGCGCTGCTGGTGCTGCTGGCGCAGGCCGGAGGGGCGCTGCGCGTGGCGGTGGCACTGCTGGCGGCGCACGTCACGTCGCGGCTGCTGCCGCTGTTCGTGATCCGCACGCTGGACCATGTGGGCGAGAGCGACGGCTCCAAATCCAAGCCGCTGGCCGACCGCATCGCCAACGGCGCGGTGGTGGTCGGTGTGCTCTGGTGGCTGCCGGTGGTGCCGCTGGCGCTGTCCCTGCTGCCGGACGGGGCCTGGGCGGTGGCGCTGCTGGGCGCCGCGCTGGGCGGGGGCCTGGTCTGGCGGCTGCTGCAGCGGCGTCTGCAAGGCTTTACCGGCGATGGCCTGGGTGCCACCCAGCAGGTGGCCGAAATCGGGTTTTACCTGGGGCTCGTCCTCGGCCTGGGGGCGGCGGCATGAGGCTCTGGCTGCTGCGCCACGGCCCCGTGGACCTGCCGCCTGGCCTGTGCTACGGCGCCAGCGACGTGCCGGCCCTGGCCGAACCCACGCAGGGCGCCGCCATCGCGTTCGCCAGCCTGCCGGCGCCCGGGGTGCCCGTGTGGGTGTCGGCGCTGGGCCGCGCGCGGCAACTGGCTCAGGCACTGCAGGCCCTGCGGCCCGACCTGGGCGATCCGCGGGTCGACGCCCGGCTGAACGAAATGCACTTTGGCGGCTGGGAGCTCCGCCCCTGGGACAGCCTGCCGCGCAGCGAGTTCGAGGACTGGATGGCCGGTTTTGCCCACCACCGTGTCGGTGGCGACCGGTCCGGCGAGAGCACCCAGCAGGTGCTGGACCGGGTGGCCGCCGCGCTCGATGCCGCGCGGGCCACGCAGCAGCCCGAGATGGTGTGGGTGACCCACGCCGGGGTCATCCGCGCGGTGCAGTACCTGATCCAGCCGGGGCGGCGCACCATTGCCGGCGCGCACGAATGGCCCCGGCAGGCGCCGCCGCCCGGTGGCTGGCTCGCGCTGACGGTGTGACGGCCTTCAGGCCGGGGTCTTGGCCGGAAAGCGGCAGCAGGCGGCCACCGCGCACTGCGCGCACAGCGGCTTGCGCGCCTGGCAGACGTAGCGCCCGTGCAGGATCAGCCAGTGGTGGGCATCGACGAGGTACTTCGCGGGAATCCGCTTGAGCAGCTGGTGCTCGACCGCCAGCGGCGTCTTGCCCGGCGCCAGGCCGGTGCGGTTGCCGACGCGGAAGATGTGCGTGTCCACCGCCATGGTCGGTTCGCCGAAGGCCACGTTGAGCACCACATTGGCAGTCTTGCGGCCCACGCCGGGCAGGGCTTCGAGTTCCTCGCGCGTGCGGGGCACCTCGCCACCATGGCGCTCGACCAGGATGCGGCAGGTCGCCATCAGGTGTTTCGCCTTGCTGCGGTACAGCCCGATGGTCTTGATGTGCGACTCGAGCCCTTCGAGCCCGAGTGCCAGGATCTTCTGCGGCGTGTTGGCCACCGGGAACAGCCTGCGCGTGGCCTTGTTGACGCCCACGTCGGTGGCCTGGGCCGACAGCAGCACCGCGGCCAGCAGTTCGAACACGCTGGTGTATTCCAGCTCGGTGACGGGTTGCGGGTTCGCGGCCTGCAGGATGGCAAAGAACTGCTCGATCTGCGCCGGCGTCATGGGCGGGCTCTGGGACATGGGCGTCGGGGATTCGTGGGGACGACCAAGTCTAGGGCCAATCGGGTGCGGCCTCAGTGTTCGGCCGGCGCCTCCCACTGGCTGGGGTGGGCCATCTGCTGCACCGCGCCGCGCAGCAGGGACTGGTCGGACGAGATCACGAAGCAGCGTACGCCGCGGCGCCGGAAGGCCTGCGCGTCTTGCGGATTGGGCACGAACATGGCCGGGGCGATACCGGCCTGGAGCGCGGCTTCGATGATGCGGTCGCAGGCATCGGAGACGATGGGCGCGCGGATGTCCTCCACCCCCAGCGACAGCGCCAGGTCGGCCCGCCCGATGAGCAGGCCGTCGACCCCCGGCGTCGCCGCGATGGCGGCCACCTGCGCCAGCCCTTCGGCGGTTTCGATCTGGCACATCACCAGCGTCCGGTCGGCGGCGTCGATGGCGGCCGTCATGCTCAGGGTGCCATAGCCTGCGAAGCGCGGCGAGATGGAGAAGCCCCGGCTGCCTCCATGGCGGAACTTGGCCTGGGCGACCACCTGGCGGGCCTGCCCGGCGTTGTCCACGCGCGGCACCACCAGACCCGCAGCGCCGAGGTCGAGCGCCGACTGGAAGGTGGCCGGGAGCTTGTCGGGCACGCGCACCCAGACGGGCATGCCGGTGGCGCGGCCGGCCATCATGTGGCGGTCCAGGCTCAGGCGGTCGAACGGGGCGTGTTCGGCGTCCACGACGATGAAGTCGAGGTCGGTGGTGCCCAGGATTTCCGTGATCTGGGCCGAGTCGGTCTTGACGAAGGAGCCGAGGGCCAGGGAGCCCTCGCGGATGTCGGCGCGTTGTTTCATGGCCTGGCAGATAGCGGGTTGAAGGGGAGAAACCACCGATCTTGGCAAGGCCTCGCTGGTGGCGCAACCCGCGCAGCGGCGCTTTCCGGCAGCCAGAAAGGCGGCTCAGGACTGGCCCGAACGCAACTGGCCCAGGCGCTCGGAATAGGCCTGTCCCAGGGCCTGCGCGGCGTCCTTGAGCACGGGCGCAAACTGGGCAATGGTGGCCCCGGTCATCAGCGAGCCGAAGGTGGTCATGCCCATCAGGCCAGCGACCTCGTCGCCGTGCAGCACGGGCACGGCCAGCGTGGCGGTGCGGCGCAGCGCGTTCGGCTGGCGCACGGCATGGCCCGCCGTGCGCACGTTGCGCAGCGTGTGGAGCAGCGCCTCCTCGTCCGTCAGGACGTGGGTGCCGCTCGAAGCGCCCTGCATGCGCAGCATGTCGAACAGGATCTCGCGCTCGACCTCGGGGCAGAACGCCAGATAGGCCTGGCCCATGGCGGTGGTGGTCAGGCCCAGCCGCTGGCCCAGTGTGGTGGCGTGGGCGGCGACGGGGCTGTAGGGCATGCCGCTGTAGCGCACCACGATCGCGTCGCCATCCAGCACGCCGATGGCCACCGGCCATTTGATGGTCTTGGTCAGCTTGAGCGCAGCAGCCGAGCCCATTTCCACCAGCAGCGACTTGTCGGTGTAGCCGCCGCTCATTTCCAGGATCTTGGCCGTCAGCCGGTAGACCCCGGCGCTGCCTTCGACGCTGACGTAGCCATCCTGCTGCAAGGTGTGCAGGATGCGGAAGATGGTGGACTTGGGCAGGCCGGTCTGCAGGTGCAGATCGTGCAGGCTCCATGTGGGCTGCCCGTTCATGACGCGCAGGATCAGCAGGGCGCGCGAGATGGCCCGTATCGATTCGGTCTTGGGGTTGTCGCGCGTCTGGCCCATGAAGCGTTTCCGCGCCCTCGTGGCGGCGGAACGGTCCGACGCAGCCGCGGAGGCGGGTGAGGAGTGGGGGGTCATCATACTGTGCGGGCGGTGTGCCGGGGCCGGGCGTCAGCGCCTCAGAACCAGTTGGCCTTGTCCACGACGTTGATCAGGGGCTGCCCCGCCAGGAAGCGGGCGCAGTTGCCCCTGAGCACGGCGTAGCGGCGTTCGTTGTAGTAAGGCCCCCACATGGCCACGTGGGGGGTGATCAGCACGCCCGGCAGGGTCCACAGCGGGTGCGAGGCGGGCAGGGGTTCCTGCTCGAAAACGTCCAGGCCGGCGCCGCCGACCTGTCCGCTCTCCAGCGCTTCGACCAGGTCGTCCAGCCGGGTGGTCATGCCGCGGCCGATGTTGATGAAGAACGCGCCGCGTTTCATGCGCTGGAACCGCTGGCGGTCGAACAGGCCTTCGGTGGCCGGCGTGTGCGGCACCGTGACGATGACGAAGTCGGCCTGCGGCAGCAGGGCATCGAGCTGTTCGGGCGGGTGGATGGCCGCCATGCCTTCGGGCGCTTCGGTGCGCAGCGCGTCGGTGCCGATCACCGTCACGCCGAACGCCGAGAGCAGCCGCGCGGTCTCGGCCCCGATGCCGCCCACGCCAACGATCAGCGCCGTGGCTTCGGGCAGGTAGACCGTGCCCTCGTAGCGCGGCGGCTGTTTCCATTCGCTGCGTTGCTGCTGGGGGATGTAGCGGTGCAGCGCGCGGGCAAAGGCCAGCACGAAGGACAGGATGTGCGCGCCGATGTGGTCGTTGAAGATGCCCCGCACATTGGTGACGGTGAGCGGGTGCGCCGTCAGCTCCGGGAAGAAGTAGCCCGCTGGCGGCGCCGCCAGGGGCGAGTGCAGCCAGCGCAGCCGGCCCGCCGCGGCCAGCAGGGCCGGGGTGAGCGTGCCCACGGCGGCATCGGCCTGACCGATGGCTGCAGCCGCTTCGGCGTCGCTTTCGGCGACCACCACTTCCAGCTCGGGGTAAGCGGTGCTCAGGCGCTGCGCCCAGTCGCGGGTGGCAGGCAGTTGCGGGGGCAGCAGCAGAAGTCGGGTGGGCATGCTCGTGGGCTCGGTCGGAAAGGTGGTCAGTGGCGGAGGCAGGTCATTGCAGCTTGATGCCGGCCTGCTTGATCACGCGGCCCCATTTTTCATATTCCTGGGTCAGGAACTGGGCGTAGGCCTCGGGCGTGCCGCCCACGGGGGTCACGCCGTTGGCGGCCATGCGCTCGCGCAGCTCTTTGCTCTGCAGGGCCTGGTTGAGCGCGGCGTTGAGCTTGTCGATGCGCTCGCGCGGCGTGCCCTTGGGCACGTGCAGGCCGACCTGGGTGGTGGCTTCGTAGCCCGGAAAACCCGATTCGGCGATGGTCGCGATGGCCGGGTAGTTCGGCAGGCGGTTGGGGCCGGTCAGGGCGAGCACGCGCATCTTGCCGGCCTTCACGTGCGGCTCGGCGAACGACACCGAGGCGATCATGAAGTCGATCTGGCCGCTGAGCAGGTCGACCAGTGCCGGCGCCTCGCCCTTGTAGTGCAGGGGCTCGATGTTCGTGCCCGAAGCCTGTTTGAACAGCTCGCCGGCCAGGTGGTTCGAGGTCCCGATGCCGGGTGTGCCGTAAAGCAGGCCGGTCGGCTTGGTCCGGGCCTGTTCGACCAGCGCGGCCAGCGAGGCCGCGCCCTTGTCGGCATTGACCACGATGGTTTGTTCGATGCGCAGCACGTGGGCCACGGGCAGCAGGTCTTGCGGGACCTTGTAGGGCAGTTTGTTGTCCATCAGCGGCAGGATCACGGTGCTGCCGGTGGCACAGAAGCAGAACGAATAGCCATCGGCGGCCGAGCGGGCCACGTTGTTGCTGCCGATCGAGCCCCCCGCGCCGGTGAGGTTTTCGATCACCACGCTGGTGCCCAGCGCCTTGGCCATTTCGCCCGCAACCAGGCGGCCGAAGGTGTCCATGGTGCCGCCGGCGGAGAAGGGCACGACCATGCGCACGGGCTTGTCAGGGAAAGTGTCCGCCAGTGCCGTGGCGTGCGCGGAGACCGCTACCGCGGTGGCCAGGAGCCATTGGCCGGCGTGCCGGAAAAGTGGTTGCGCAAGGGCGGTTGTGCGGGATTTCGAATGCATGGACATGTCTCCTGGATGGTGGGGTGTCGGCCTGTGGTGCCCGTCGGACAGCTGGCAGCGAACCCCGCGGATGATTTCTGAGCCGCTCTGGCACTGTCAACGAATAGGCGGCGCCTTTCCGGCAAGCGGAACAGAGCCGGGGTTGCCTTCCGGCTGGCAGAAAGCGCTCCGATGCGCATTGCGCCCGGTGAAACATTGCGGCCATGATGACCCCGAGTTGTTTTTTGGCCTTCCGGGCCTGACGTTCATGACCCCGTCCCTTCCCCGACCCGCTGCCGTGCGGCACCGCAGTTTTGCCGCCTTCGATGCCCACGAGCCCCTGCTGTCCGACGGCCATCGGCGCTGGTGCATGCGTGGCCAGAACTTCATCGTGGAACGGATCGTTTCGGGCGGTCAGCCGTTCACCGTGGAGAGCGCCTCGGAGGTGCTGGTGATCCTGCCGGACGCGCCAGCGACCCTTTCCCACGCGCCCTCGGGCACGGTGGTGGCCCGCGCCAACGGCCAGGGCAGTGTGTGCATTCTCGCCGCCGGGGTGCATGCCATCGCCCTGGCCGAGGGCGGCAGCTGTGCCGTGATCGCGTCGAACCGGGGCGACATCGGCGAGGGGGACATCCTCAACGCCGACGCCTACGCCGAGCCGGACCCGCGCATCGTGCCCACGGGGCGCCCGTACCTGCGCCGCCCCGATGCACCCGAAGCCCGGGTGTTCGAGATGGCGTCGGTGCCCGCGCCGCGAGACAACCCGCGCCTGAAAATGCTGCAGACCGAGACGCTGTCCATCAATTGGGTGGATTACCACGGCGAGCGCGACCGCACCGCGCTGAGCCCGCACAGCCACACCGATTTCGAACAGGGCTCGCTGGCGCTGGCGGGCAACTATGTGCACCACCTGCGGGTGCCATGGGGCAAGAACGCCAACCTCTGGCGGCCCGACGAACACCTGCCAGCCCCATCGCCGTCGCTGGCGGTCATTCCCGTGGACCTGGTGCACACCACCGAAGGCATTGGCGGCGGGCACCATCTGCTGATCGACATCTTCAGCCCGCCGCGGGCGGACTTCATTGCCAAGGGCTGGGTCCACAACGCCGGTGACTACGTGCCGGTGCGGGACTGAGGCCATGGCGTCTTGCCTGGACTGGCAGCGCGCCACCCGCCGGCCCGCCACCGCCTTGCCGCCGCGGTCGTGCGACACGGCGCTGCACGTGTTCGACCCGGCGCACGCACACCGGCTGCTGCCGGGGCGCCGCTACGAGCCGGCGTCGGCCACGCTGGCCGAGCTGCAGGCCATGCACCGGCAACTGGGCATCGAACGGGCCGTGCTGGTGCAGCCGTCGGTGTACGGGTTCGACCACACCGTGCTGATCGACGCGCTGCGTGCCGACCCTGATCGCTACCGCGGTGTGGCGCTGCTGGACGACAGCCTCGACGACCAGGCGCAGCGCACCTTGCACGACGCGGGCGTTCGCAGCGCGCGCTTCAACATCCTCTCGCGCTTCGGCCAGCCGTTCGACAAGGCCGCCTTCCGCCGCCAGACGGCGCGCGCCGTGCGCCTGGGCTGGAGCCTTTCCCTGCACGCCACCGCAGCGGAACTGGCGCAGCACGCGGCGCTGCTGCTGAGCCTGGATGCACCGGTGATCGTGGACCACGCCGCCTACCTCGATCCCGAGGGGTTGCACGGGCCTGGCGCCGACTTCCTGCGCGAAGCCCTGGCGCGCGGCCACTGGTGGCTCAAGCTCTCGCGGCTGGACCACCGCAGCCGGCCCCCTTATGACGACGTGGTGACCGTGATGCGGACGCTGGCCGGGCTCGACGCCACGCGCATGCTGTGGGCCACCGATTGGCCCCACCCCCTGTACGACGCCGCCAGCCACACCATGCCCAACGACGCCGATCTGGTCGAACTGCTGGTGCGGGCGCTGCCCGACGCCACGGTCCGCGAGCAGATCCTGGTGCACAACCCCGCCGGCCTGTTCGGTTTTCCTGCCTGATACCTTTTCGATCCATGAACACTGCTTCCTCTGTGCTGGCCCCGGTCCTGATCTGGGAACGCGTGCTGGCCGAAGACCCCAGCGTGCCCTGGCTGCGCGAGCAGGGCTTCGACGTGCGTCTGGGCCGCCCCAACCACGACCCGGCCTACCGCGACCACCGGCCGGCCGACTTCATCGAAGACGCCCAGGGTTGCGCCGCCGCGCTGGTCTCGGGTGGCCTGCGCATCACCGGCGCGGTGATGGACGCGCTGCCCGACCTGAAGGTGCTGAGCAAGATCGGTGTCGGGGTGGACACCATCGACGTCGCCGCCGCCACCGAACGCGGCATCCGCGTGTGCAACACGCCGGGTGGCAACGACTCGGTGTTTGTCGCCGAACACGCCATGGCGCTCATCCTGGCGCTGCGCAAGCAGTTGCATGTGTGGACCCGCGAGCACCTGCAGCAAGGCGGCTGGCGCCGGCCGCAGGTGTTTTCCGCACCCATGGACGGGCAGACGGTGGGCATCGTCGGCTTCGGGCGCATCGGCCGCGCGCTGGCGCAGCGTCTGGCGGGCTGGAACGTGAACGTGCTCGCCCACGACCCGTTCGCCAAAGACCTGCCCGATGGCGTGCGTTCGGTGACGCTGCCCGAGCTGCTGGCGGCCAGCGACGTGGTGTCGCTGCACTGCCCACCGCCTGCCGACGGCCGGCCGCTGCTGGATGCCGCGGCACTGGCCGGCATGCGCCGTGGCGCCGTGCTCGTGAACACCGCGCGGGCCACGCTGGTCGACCGCGACGCCCTGATCCGGTCGCTCGACAGCGGCGCCCTGGCCGCGGCCGCCTACGACGTGTTCGATCCCGAACCGCCGGCGCGCGACGACCCGTTGCTGGCCCATCCGCGCGTGCTGTGTACGCCGCACGTGGCGTCGTGGACGTGGCAGGGCTTCTTCGGCCGCCGCGAGCAGGCGGCGCGGAACATCGCCCTCGTGCTCCAGGGCCAGCCCGGCGCGTCCATCGTCAATCCCCAGGCCTGATCCTCCCCGGTTTCCGTCACCCGTTTCGACCCATGTACATCGATCTTGCCGCCACGCCCGACTTCAAGCGCTCGCTCTTCAACGCCATCGTGGCCCCGCGCCCGATCGGCTGGATCAGCACCGTGTCTGCCAGCGGGCGCGTGAACCTGGCCCCGTTCTCGCACTTCAACCTGGTCTCCACGGCGCCGCCGGTGGTCATGTTCGCCTGCAATGCACCCGACGACCGCCACGAAAAAGACACCATCGTCAACGTGCGCGAAACCGGCCAGTTCGTCACCAACCTGGTCACCTGGGATCTGCGCGAACCGATGAACACCTCGTCGTTCAACGCCCCCTACGGCGTGGACGAGTTCGAACTGGCCGGGCTGGAAAAAGCCGCCAGCGTCAAGGTCCGTCCGCCGCGGGTGGCCGCCTCGCCGGCCAGCATGGAGTGCGAGCTGCTGCAGATCATCGACATCGACCCCGTGGGCCCCGGCGACACGTTCAGCAACGTCGTGCTCGGGCGCGTGGTGGCGCTGCACATGGACGACCGTTTCGTCGATGCCGGCGGCCGCTTCGACGTGGTGCGCACCCGCCCGCTGACCCGCCTGGGTGGCAACCAGTACGCCTCCACCGGCGAGCTGGTGGAGCTGGGCCGTCCCAACCCGCCGCGCTGAGGGGCCGGGCTTTCGTCATGATCGACAAAATCGCTCCCTCCATCGCCGAAGCCCTGGCGGGTGTCCAGGACGGCGCCACCGTGCTGATCGGCGGCTTCGGCACCGCCGGCATCCCCAATGAACTGATCGACGGCCTGATCGCGCAGGGTGCGCGCGGGCTGACCGTGGTTAACAACAACGCCGGCAACGGCGACACCGGCCTGGCCGCGCTGCTGGCGACCGGGCGCGTGCGCAAGATCATCTGCAGCTTCCCGCGCCAGGTCGACTCGCACGTGTTCGACGCGCTCTACCGCAGCGGCCGCATCGAGCTGGAACTGGTGCCCCAGGGCAACCTGGCCGAACGCCTGCGCGCGGCCGGCGCCGGCATCGGCGCCTTCTTCTGCCCCACCGGCTACGGCACCGAACTCGCGGGCGACCGCGAGACGCGGGTCATCGACGGCCGGCCCTACGTGCTCGAATACCCCATCCACGGCGACCTGGCCCTGATCAAGGCCGAGCGCGGCGACCGCTGGGGCAACCTCACCTACCGCAAGGCGGCCCGCAACTTCGGCCCCGTGATGGCCATGGCCGCGAAGAAGACCGTGGCCACGGTGCACGAGATCGCCGAACTGGGTGCGCTGGACCCGGAGGCCATCGTCACCCCGGGTATTTTCGTCAGCCAGATCGTGAAGATCGACCGCGTGGCCACCCAGGCCGGCGGCTTCAGGAAAACCGCATGAACCCTCAGCGCCGAAGCAAGACGGAGCTGGCTGCGCGCGTGGCGCGGGACATCTTCGACGGGGCCGTCGTCAACCTGGGCATCGGCCAGCCGACGCTGGTGGCCAACCACCTGCCGCCGGGCCGCGAGATCATCCTGCACAGCGAGAACGGCATCCTGGGCATGGGCCCCGCGCCGGCCGCAGGCGAGGAGGACTACGACCTCATCAACGCCGGCAAACAGCCGGTGACGCTGCGGCCCGGAGGCGCCTTCTTCCACCACGCCGACAGCTTCGCCATGATGCGTGGCGGGCACCTGGATATCTGCGTGCTGGGTGCCTTTCAGGTGTCGGCCACGGGCGACCTGGCCAACTGGAGCACGGGCGAGGCCGGCAGCATCCCGGCTGTGGGCGGCGCCATGGACCTGGCCATCGGGGCCAAGCAGACCTGGGTCATGATGGATCTGCTGACCCGCGAAGGTCGGAGCAAGGTGGTCGAGCGCTGCAGCTACCCGCTGACCGGTATCGGCTGCGTCAAACGCATCTACACCGATCTGGCCACGCTCGAATGCACGCCGCAGGGTGTACGGCTGGTCGAGACGGTCGACGGGCTGTCCCTCGAAGGGCTCGAACGCCTGCTGCGCCTGCCGGTGTTGCCCGTCTTGCCGGTCACGGGCGCCTGAGCCGGCACGGCCGCGGCGCCACAAGGGTGGGGTGAAGACGCTGTGACCCTGGGGCAAGGGGGCGGGTGGGCTCCTTGGCACAATGGGCAGCCTGGCCCCTGTGTTTTGTCCGACCCTTCCTGCACCACCATGTCTTTTGCCATTCCTTTCGCCGACCGGCTGAACAACGTCGAAACCTCTGCCATCCGGGAGCTGTTCAAGCTGCTGGGCAAGCCCGGCATCATCAGCTTCGCGGGGGGCTTCCCCGACAGCGCCATGTTCGACGTGGAAGGCATCCGCGAAGCCGCGAACGCGGCGCTGAACGAAGAGCCCGGTGCGGCGCTGCAGTACGGCGCCACCGAAGGCTATCTGCCGCTGCGCGAGCAACTGGCGGCCTTCATGGCCAGCAAGGGAGCCGCCGAAGTGGCGCCCGAACAGCTCATCGTGACCACTGGCAGCCAGCAGGCGCTCGACCTGCTGGGCAAGACCCTGATCTCCCCGGGCGACAAGGTCATCGTCGAAGGCCCCACCTTCCTGGCCACCATCCAGTGCTTCAAGCTCTACGGGGCCGAACTGATCAGCGCCCCGGTGGATGGCAACGGTGTGCGCACCGGCGAACTGGAACGTCTGATCGAGCAGCACAAGCCCAAGTTCGTCTACCTCATTCCCACCTTCGGCAACCCCAGCGGCGCCATGCTCAGCCTGGAGCGGCGCCAGAAGGTGCTGGAGATGGCCGTCCGCCACGACACGCTGATCGTCGAAGACGATCCGTACGGCGACCTCTATTTCGGCGATGCGCCGCCGCCCAGCCTGCTGGCGCTGTCGGCCACCGTGCCGGGCAGCCGCGACCGCCTGGTGCACTGCGGCTCGCTGTCCAAGGTGCTGTCGCCCGGGCTGCGCGTGGGCTGGATGGTCGGCCCGGCCGACCTGCTGGCCAAGGCCACCATGTGCAAGCAGTTCAGCGACGCGCACACCAGCACCTTTGCCCAGGCCACCGCGGCGCAGTACCTGAAGGCCGGGCGCATGCCCGCCACGCTGGCGCGGGTGCGCCAGGTTTACGCGGCGCGCGCCGAGGCCATGGTGCAGGCGCTGCGCAGCGAACTGGGCGACGCCATCGATTTCGTGCCGCCCCAGGGCGGGCTGTTCGTGTGGGCGCGCCTGACCGGCGCCGATGGCCGCGTGGCCGATGGCGCCGAACTCGCCCGGCGGGCCATTGACCGCGGCGTGGCCTTTGTGCCGGGTGCGCCGTTTTTTGCCGCCGATCCGGACCACGCGACCCTGCGCCTGTCGTTCGCCACGGCCGACGAAGACCGCATCCGCGAAGGCATCGCCCGGCTCGCCCAGGCCCTCTGAAGGCGCCAAAAAGCCGCCTGTGGCCGCCTGCCCGGTGGGGCGTGGCGGCCACAGGCGGCCCGAAGCTGCCGCAGCAGACGATCAGAACTTGTGGCGGATGCCCAGCGAGTAGCTCTTGCCGGTGCCCAGGTTGTCGATCTTGTCGCTCATGGCCACGGCGTACAGCTCGGTGCGCTTGGACAGGGTGTGCAGGTAGCCCACCGACAGGGTGTTGCGGTCCGAACCGACGTCCGGAGCGATGCGGCTCCACTGCGCGATCGCGGCGCCAGCGCCCAGCGGCACGCGCACGCCCAGACCGGCGATGTCGTAGCCGACGTCCTTGGTCTTGTTGTCGATCGAGCCCAGCTGGGCAAAGGCCTTGGCGGCGCCGAAGTCGTACGACGCGCCCAGTTGCACGGTGCGCGTGTCGTCCAGGGCGGCGACGGCGGAGTCCTTCTTCACGTCCTGGAACACCAGCGAGGCGGCGATCGGGCCGTTGCCGTAGCTGAAGTTCAGGCCCCAGTTCTTGCCGTCGGTGGCGGCATCGCCGGTCTTGAAGGCCGCGATGGCGCCGAAGCGGAAGCCGCTGAAGGTCGGGCTGGCGTACATCACCGACTGGTTCCAGCCCGTGTCACCGGTGACGGTGCCGCTGCTGAAATAGTGGCGGATGCTGGGCGAATAACCGAAGGAATCGCCGAAAGCGTTGAACAGCAGGGTGGAGACGAACAGCGGCGTGCTGTTGCGGCCGAAGGTCACGGTACCCAGGCTGGCGCTGGACAGGCCCACGGAAGAGGTGCGCGAGAACGCGGTGTCACCGTCGAAACGGCCCATGGCGCCGGTATTCATGCGCACGAACTGCTCGAACTTGAACACGGCCGACAGGCCGCCGCCCAGGTCTTCCTTGCCGCCGATGCCCCAGTAGCTGGTGCTCATCTTGCCGCTGTCGACCGAGTTGGTGGACTGGCCACCCGGGGCCTGGGTGCGGCCGACGCTCAAGTCGGCCAGGCCGTACAGGGACACGTTGCTCTGGGCGTGGGCGCCCATGCCCGCCAGGGCCAGCAACGACGCCAGGCCCAGTTGCGAGAGACGGTTCTTCTTCATCTGTGAACTCCAAGGAGATTGAAAATTGATAGCAGAACAACAAGGTCGTTCAAGCTGATTTAGCAACCCATGTGCCACCCCTGGGGCCCGATACCGCGCCGTATTGGTGTCTCGCTGGTACCATGCCGCACCGATTCCGGACGGCCGTTTCACCGGCGTTCCTGACCAGGTGGTCAAATGAACCAGAACGGCGCACGGCCCCTTTTCTGCGATACGTCCCCCGACTCCGCATGACTTACCAACTCAAGCTCTATGTGCCCGAAGGCGCTTCGCCCGCCGACACCGCGCAGGCCGAGGCACGCTTTCGCGCCGCGCTGGAAAGCGTGCTGGGCGATGCGGCGATGGTCTGGCCCGTCTACGCCGCGGTGCAGCGCATCCGCATGACGCATGGCGACCCGCCCGACAGCGAGGCCCTGAGCGTGGACGAGCGCACGGTGGTGGAGCTGTGGGCGCAGGCCGAGACGGCGGCGCTCGAAGCGGTCTGGGGGCCGCACCGCCATCTGGACGAAGGCGGCTACGACATCGCGCCGGCCAGCGGCGCCTGAATCCGCCTCAGCCGCGCTGCTGCCCGCGCGCCAGCGTGGCGCGGGGCGGCTCGCCAAACGCCTGCCGGTATGCGGCGGCAAAACGGCTCGGGTGATCGAAACCCCAGCGCGCAGCGGTCTGCAGCACCTGGGTGTCGGGCCCGGGGTGCATCAGGTCGTGGCGCACACGCTCCAGACGCTGGCGCCGGATGTAGGCGCCGGGCGTGGTGCCGTGCTCGCGCGCGAACACCTGTTGCACCAGCCGCACGCTGGAGCCGGCCGCGCGGGCCAGGTCGGCCACCGTCAGCGGCTGGTCCAGATGGGCCTGGATGTGGTCCTCCAGCAGGCGCAACCGCGGGGTGGCCGGCGGGCGGGGCGGTCCGCCCGCGATGGCGGGTGACCAGGCCGCCCGCAGCAGCATGGCCAGCACGTGGTCTTCCAGCATGGCGGCGTGCAGGCCCGCAGGCAACTGGCCCGACGCCGGGTCCATCAACTGCGCCAGGTAGTGCATGAGCTGCCACCAGTGCGCCCCGGCGCCCTGGCGCAGGTCGATCAGGGGCTGCAGCCGGGGCAGGGTCACCAGATCGCGCCCCGAGAGCGCGGCCGCCACGTGCCGCAGCCGCTGGTGGTCGATGCGCAGCATGAACTGGTCGCACGGGGCCGACCAGGCCATGCGCACGGCCTCCGACGGCGAAATCACCGAGGCCTGGCCCGGCTGGCAGACATGGCGGGTGTCCTGGTGCCAGACCAGGGCTTCCCCGGCCAGCGGCATCTGCACGAGGAAAAAGTCGTCCAGCCGGCCAGGGTCGATGCGCACCGCCGCACCGTGCGCCAGGCGGTTGAGCGACACCGCCGGACCCAGCGCCCGGTGGTGCATGCGCGCGTGCACGCGCTGGCGGGCGCCGACCACGGCCAGCTCGTGCGGTTTGTAGATGCGGGCGATCTGCTCGCGGGTCTGGTCAAGGTCGTGCGAGTCGAGCACGCTCAGCGGCCGCCAGCCGGGGCCGGCGGGCGCGGCCGGGTCCAGCCAGCCCGGCAGGGCGGTGGGAGAGGGGGCTGGGCTCGGGGGCATGGCCGCATATTAGTGATAACCCGGGGTTTTGCGCCTATCGGATACCCGGGTTCGCAAAGCGGCTGCACGCGGGTGCGGGGCGCTTCCAGAATGCGGCCGTTGTTTGTCCGGCCGTCCCTCTTTTCTTTCAGGAGTACCCCGCATGACCCTGCAGACCAAGTACCTGCTCGACGAAAGCCAGATGCCCAAGTTCTGGTACAACATCCAGGCCGACCTGCCCAAGGCGCTGCCGGCCGTGCTGCACCCCGGCACGCTGCAGCCCATCGGCCCCGACGACCTGGCGCCGCTGTTCCCGATGGAACTGATCATGCAGGAGGTCAGCACCGAGCGCGAGATCGAGATTCCCGAACCGGTGCGCGACATCTACAAGCTCTGGCGCCCGGCGCCGCTGTACCGCGCCCACCGGCTGGAGAAAGTGCTCGGCACGCCCGCCAAAATCTTCTACAAGTACGAAGGCGTCAGCCCCGCCGGCAGCCACAAGCCCAACACCGCCATCCCGCAGGCCTTCTACAACCAGCAGGCCGGCGTGAAGCGCCTGACCACCGAGACCGGCGCCGGCCAGTGGGGCACTTCGCTGTCGTTCGCGGGCTCGCTGTTCGATCTGGAGGTGCTGGTGTTCCAGGTGCGCGTGTCCTACGACCAGAAACCCTACCGCCGCGCCGTGATGGAAACCTACGGCGCGCGCTGCCTGCCGTCGCCGTCGAACGAAACGCAGTACGGCCGCAGCGTGCTGGCCCAGCGGCCTGACCACCCGGGCAGCCTGGGCATCGCGATTTCGGAGGCGGTCGAACTCGCGGTGCAGCGCGATGACACCAAGTACGCCCTGGGCTCGGTGCTCAACCACGTGCTGATGCACCAGACCGTCATCGGCCTGGAAGCCATGGAACAGATGCAGATGGCCGACGCCTGGCCCGACGTGGTGATCGGCTGCACCGGTGGCGGCTCCAACTTCGCGGGCATCGCGTTTCCCTTCATCGGCCACGCGCTGCGAGGCGGCAAGCGCTCGCGCATCCTGGCGGCCGAGCCGGCGTCGTGCCCGTCGCTCACGCGCGGCAAGTACGCCTACGACTTCGGCGACACCGGCCACATGACGCCGCTGACCAAGATGCACACCCTGGGCAGCACCTTCACCCCACCCGCGACCCACGCCGGCGGCCTGCGCTACCACGGCATGGCGCCGCTGGTGTCGCACTGCAAGGACCTGGGCCTGATCGAGGCGGCCGCCTTCTCGCAGAAGTCGTGCTTCGAGGCGGGCGTGACCTTCGCGCGCGCCGAAGGCATCGTGCCGGCGCCCGAGGCCAACCACGCGGTCAAGGCCGCCATTGAAGAGGCGTTGCGCTGCAAGCGCGAGGGCAAGAGCGAGACCATCCTGTTCTCGTTGTCGGGCCACGGCCACTTCGACATGGCGGCCTACCAGAAGTACTTCAGCGGCGACCTGGCGGACGACGCCTACGACGAGAAGGAGCTGGCGATGGCGCTGTCGGGCCTGCCCAGCGTGCCGGAACCGGCCTGAGCGGTCAGCCCGCGAACAGCAGACGCAGGCGCAGGCCCCAGCCGCTGGTCAGGCCCACGGTCGGCCAGCGCAGCTCGCCCTGCGGCGTGATCACGGCAAAGGCCGGCACGGCGCCGAAGCCCAGCGCGCCCGGAATGGCCGAACGCGGGTCGACCAGGGTGTGCCAGGCCAGCCCGCGCCCGGCCAGGTAGCCGGCCACTTTCTCGGGCGGGCCGGACTGCATGGCCACGGTGATCACCGGGTGGTCCTGAGTCAGGCCGTTGACCGTGCCCTGGAGGGTGTGGCAGATCGGGCACCAGTCGGCCCACACGTACAGACCGATGTTCCGGCCCGGGTGGGCTTGCTGCACGCGCGCGATCTCCTGCCGCAGCGTGCTGTCGCGGCGTGCGCCGTCCGGCCCGATCACGGGCACGGCCGCGTCGAGCGCCGCAGCCGGCAGCGCACCGCCGGCCACGCTGCGCGTCTGCCAGAGCTGCACCGCCAGCAGCACGCCCGCGAAGAGGGCCAGGGTGCCCAGGTGGCGTTTCCCGTCGCGCCGCAGGCCGCCCGCCCACGTGCGCAGGCGGCTGGCCGCGCTCATGCCGCCTGGAACAGTTCGAGCAGGCGGTCCAGACCGCCCATGTCGATGGCCACCTTGGCCTGGGCCCGCACCTTGGGCTTGGCGCGGTAGGCCACCGACAGGCCGGCCACGCCCATCATCTCCAGGTCGTTGGCACCATCGCCCATGGCGATCGCCTGCGAAGGGGCGCAGCCGATCAGGCTGCAGGTGCGCAGCAGGGTTTCCTTCTTCATGGCGCCGTCGCAGATGTCGCCCCAGCTCTGGTCGAGCAGGCGACCCGTCAGCCGGCCGTCGATGATCTCCAACTGGTTGCTGCGTGCGAAGTCCAGCGCCAGCCGGTCGCGCAGGCGGTCGGCGAAATAGGTGAAGCCGCCGCTGACCAGCAGAACTTTCAGCCCCGCCGCCTTGCAGGCCAGCACCAGTTCGGCGGCGCCCGGGTTCAGGCGCAGGCGTGCGCGGTAGACATGCGCCAGATCGTCTTCGGTCACCCCTTCAAGCAAGGCCACGCGGCGGCGCAGGCTTTCCTTGAAGTCGGCAATCTCGCCGCGCATCGACGCTTCGGTGATGGCCGCCACCTCGGTCTTGCGGCCCACCGCGTCGGCAATCTCGTCCACGCATTCGATGTTGATCAGCGTGGAATCCATGTCGAACGCGATCAGCTTGAAGTCGCGCAGGTTCAGGGGCGGCGTGATGCCCTGGACGATGAGGCCAGGGGCGAATTCGATGGGTGCTGCGGTGGCGGGCGTCATGGGGGAGGATTATCGATGCAGGGCGATGGTGGCCGTCTGGACAGCCCCTGGCCGCTGGGGTAATGTCTCAGCCCTGTTTTTGGCCGGATGGCGGCGCCCGATGATGAACCGACAGCAATTTCTCGCGACCCTGATGGCGCTGCCGTTCGCAGGCCACCAGACGGCCGCCGCCCGTGCTCCGGGCCCGATGCGTCTGGTCGTTGGCTACGTCGCTGGCGCCACCATTGATACGCTGGCGCGCCAGTTGGCCCAGCGATTGGCGCCGGAGTTGGGGCGCAGCGTGATCGTCGAAAACCGGCATGGTGCGGGCGGGCGCATCGCCAACCTGGCCGTCAAGGCCGCGCCGGCCGACGGATCGACACTGCTGCTCACACCGAGCGCGACCATGGCCATTTTTCCGCACAGCCACGCGGGCACGCTGGGCTACGACCCCTTGCGGGATCTCGTGCCCATCGCCCACCTGTGCAGTTTCCAGACCGGCCTGGCGGTTGGCTCTGCGGTGCCGGTGGCGACGCTGGCCGAATACTGCGACTGGGTTCGCACGGACCCGGGCCGGCGCGGTTTCTATGCGTCGGCCGCGACCGGCAGCACTTCGCATTTCGTCGGCATGATGCTCGGGCGCGCCGAGGGACTGGCACTCACGCACGTGCCTTACCCGGGTACAGCGGCCGCGATGCGGGCACTGGTGGCCGGTGAGATATCCGCGCTGGCGACCGGCATGGGCGATCTGCGCACTCTGGCTCGGCAAGGCCAGGCGCGGGTGCTGGCGATCAATGGCCGCGAGCGCGACCCGGTGCTCGACGGTGTACCGACTTTTCAGGAACTGGGCTACGACCTCGATTCCACCTCCTGGTATGCACTGTTCGCGCCCGCCGGCCTGGCCGTCTCCCTGGTCGGGCAACTGGGCAGAGCAGCCGTGTCGGCGATAACCGATCCGGCCTGGCGTCGCGACTTGATTGAGCGCGGTCTTCAGCCTACCGGTCTGGGGCCCGATGCGATGGCGGCGCTTCTGGCCAGTGATCACCAGCGCTGGGGCCAGGTGATTCGCGCCACGGGGTTCACGGCCAGCGGTTGAGGTCGCGGGCGCAAGCGCCGGATCAGGTTAGCCAAGCTGGTGCGTCCACCGGTGCCTGAAGACGCTCGAACGCGTCGGTCAGCCATTCGGCCACGGTCGCCATGCGTGCCGGCGCCCGGCAGTCGGCACGCACCATTAGCCACAGGGATTCCGCCGTCGGCCGTACCGGCCCCACGGCAACGGTGAAACGGCCGCGCCGTACCAGACCATTCATCAGCGGCATCATCCCGCTCATCACGCCCATGCCGGCTTCGACGGCGCGTGCAGCCTCCAGCAGGGTCTCGAACGTGACCACTTGGCGCGGGTAAGCGCCTGTGGCCGGGTGGCGGAAGGTCTCCAGCGTTTCCGCGCGGCGCGAACGGGGGCAATACAGCGTGTGTCGGTGCAGGTCGTCCCAGTCGCGAAGCTGTGGTAGGAGGGCCGGCGCGCACAGCGGAGCCGCCGTGAGGCGGCCGATGAGGTGTGATTCGAATTGCGGCCAGGCGCCGTTGCCGATGCGGATGCCACCATCGATGCCGGCGTCCGAAGCGTCTTCGGCGAAAAAGGTCTTCATGCTGGTGCGCGAACGCACGCAGATATCGAGGTCCGGGTCCCAGCGCTGCAGCAGTGGCAGGTGCGGGATCACCAGTTCGTGCGAGACGATGCTGTTCATGGCGAGGGTGAGCGTGGTCGGTGCGCGCTGCATGGCGCGACTCGACACGCTGGCCAGAGCAGCCAGTGCCTGCCGCACCTCGTGCTGGTAGGTGATGCCGGCGGTGGTCAGGCCAATGCGGCGGTTGCCGCGTTCGAACAAGGGCATCTCCAGCATCTGCTCCAGGCGCACGATGCGTTGACTCAGCGCCGACGGCGTGACCGAGATCTCTTCCGCAGCGCGTTTGAAGCTCATCAACCGCGCTGCTGACTCGAACGCCACGAGCAGGTGCAGAGCGGGGAGCTGGGGGCGTTTCATGGTCGCGATGGGCGAATTCGGTTAAGAAAAACTGGTTCGAAGGCGAATATTAGCCGTTTGTCACCATTGCCTACCCAGGCCAACATGCACACCGGTTCACCACGAAGACAAGGAGACAACGATGGAAAAAACCGCATTGACCACCCGACGGCCATTCATGGCCCGCGCTCTGGGCGCCATCGCGGCCCTGCCGCTGGTGCAGGCCTGCACAACCGCTGCGCCGCGCCAGGCCGCTGCGACGCCCGGCGGCCGATTCGAGTTCGGGGTCGTCGGCGACATTCCCTACACCCGGGCACAGGAGGCCGAATACGTGCGGGTGATGGACGATATCAACGCGCGCGACCTGGCCTTCGTCACCCACATCGGCGACTGCATGTTCGACCCGCGCCCCTACGAGCGCGACCCGTCGCTGGCGCGTATGCCGATGACCGACGACAACTACGCCTACGTGCTGGGCACGTTCCAGGCGTGCCGCCACCCACTGGTACTGACGCCGGGCGACAATGACTGGTCCGACGCGGTGCAATTCAAGAAGATCAAGGTCTCGCCGCTGGAGCGGTTGCAGAAGCTGCGCGCCACCTTCTATCCACGCGAGGGCACTGGGCCAGCGCAGCATGCCTGTGGCCAGCCAGGCTCGGGAGGCCGGCTATGAAGCCTACGTCGAGAACCTGACCTGGCGCATCCAGGGGCTGCGCTTTGCGACGTTGCACATCGTGGGCAGCGACGACAACGCCAAAGAGGACATGGCCGAGCACCAGGCGCGGCAGGCCGCCGCCATCGCCTGGATGCGCAAGGCTTTTGCCACGGCCAAGGCCGAGGACAGCCCGGGGCTGGTGCTGATTTCTCACGCCAATCCGGATTTCGAGAACCGGTGGACACGGTCCTATGCACAACGCTATGCACGCAGCGTGCGGGGTGCGGACGCGCCCAAGACCCCGGAGCCGACACCCTACGACCCTTTCCTGGACGCACTGATCGAGCAGATGCAGGCGTATTCGCGTCCGGTGCTGTACGTGCATGGCGATACCCACATCTTCCGCATCGGCAAACCCCTGCTGAACCCGAAGACGCAACGCTTCTTCGAAAACCTTACGCGGCTGGAAACCTACGGCTGGCCAGACTCGGGCTGGGTGCGTGTGGCGGTCAACCCTGCCAACCCGCACCTGTTCGAAATTCACCCGGAGATGCTGCCCTCGAACTCGGCGAACCACCGAGGTTGAGAGGCTTTCGGGTACCAGCGATCGCGCAACAGCCCCTGTACCATGTCCGTATGGACGGACAAGGAGCGCATGCATGGCCGACGTGCTGGTGATCGACGGACACCCCAACCACACCTCCCTGTGCGCCGCCTTGGCGCAGAGCCACGCCGAAGGCCTGCGGGCAGGCGGCGCCAGTGTCGAGGTGCTGGCGCTGCGGGATCTGGCTTTCGACCCAGTCCTGCACGTGGACTACCACGCGCAGCAGGCGCTGGAACCCGACTTGCAGCGCGCCCAGGCCGCCATCAAGGCGGCGCGCCGGGTGGTGGTGCTCACGCCCTTGTGGTGGGGGTCGATCCCGGCGCTGCTCAAGGGCTTTTTCGACCGCACGCTGGAGCGCGGCTGGGCCTACCGCTACCTGCCCAACGGCATGCCCGAAGGCCTGCTGGCCGGCCGCAGCGCCCGCGTCATCCTGACCACCGACTCGCCGGGTTACTACCTGCGCTTCATCCAGGGCGACCCGACCATCAAGGCGCTGGTGCGCAGCACGCTCAAGTTCTGTGGCTTGCGCCCGGTGGACGTGACCCGCATCGGCCCCGTGCACAAGGCCGACGCACCCCAGCGCGAACGCTGGCTGGCCGAAGTCAAGTCCACCGGCCAGGCCGACGCCGGGCGCTTGCCCGCAGCGTCGCAGGACTGAGACGGCACGGCTTCCGGATCAGCGAGCGGTACCGCTCGGCAGCACCTGGCTGATGGTGCCGATCTGCTTGCGCAGATCGCCGCCCACCAGTTCGGCCACCGTCTGCTGATCGCTGGTCACGGTCAGACCCTGGGCCTGGAGCTTGGCCTTGACGTCGTCGGTGCTGGTGCCGGCGACCTGCGCCAGCACGCTGATGGGAGCCTGCGCCAGCGCGCGCACCGGAGGGGCAAAGCCGGGTTCGCTGCTTTCACCGCCGACGGGGATGAAGCTCAGCGCCAGGATGACGGCAAACACGCCCATGACGACCCGGGCCGTGGTCTGGGTGAAGTAGCGCTTGAACGCCGGCAGGTTCAACAGCAGGTGCAGGCCGACGCCGATCACCATGGCCCAGCTCAGCCATTCGTGGGCGGTCTTGTTCAGGCCGCTGTCGAGGTGGAAGAACATCAGCATGCCGGTGACGGCCGAGAGGCCGAAGGCGCCGATGACGAGCGGGGTGATCCAGGGGCGGTGGGGATTGAGTTTCACGGTTTTTCTCCTTCGATCGTGAGGCATTCCATGGTGGAACGCACCGATGAAGTTTCGTGGCGCCCGTGTGAACGGCGAGTGAACGCTGAGCGCGACCGCTCCTGTTTTTGATGCAGGTCAAACCCTCCCCGGTATGCGCCGTGGAGGCCGTGAGCGGGCCGCTCAGGAGGCGCTCACCGGCTCGGGGGTCTTGATGGGCTGGCCCAGGGCCTTGAGCACGTCGCGCACCATCTGCACCCGGTCTTTCACCTCGGGCAGCGGCTTTTCGATGCGCAGCTTTTCGTTGCCGGCGAGCTTGATGTGCCGGTTCTTCTGGATCAGCTCGATGATGCGCATCGGCTCGATCGGCGGGTTGGGCCGGAAGGTGATGTTCACCACGCCCGGTGCCGCGTCGACCTTGATCACACCGTAAGGCTGTGACAGCACGCGCAGGCGGTGCACGTCGATCAGCGTCTGCGCGGGCGGCGGCAGCTTGCCGAAGCGGTCGACGATTTCCTCCAGCAACGCATCGACTTGGTCGGCGGTCTTGGCGGTGGCCAGCTTCTTGTAGAACGACAGGCGCAGGTGCACGTCGCCGCAGTAGTCGTTGGGCAGCAGGGCGGGGGCGTGCAGGTTGATGTCGGTGGTGACCGACAGCGGCGCCAGCAGGTCGGGTTCGCGCCCGGCCTTGAGCGACTTGACGGCCTCGCTCAGCATCTCGTTGTAGAGCTGGAAGCCCACTTCCAGCATGTTGCCGCTCTGGTTTTCGCCCAGCACTTCGCCCGCGCCGCGGATTTCCAGGTCGTGCATGGCGAGGTAGAAGCCGCTGCCGAGTTCTTCCATCTGCTGGATCGCATCGAGCCGCTGGGCGGCCTGCTTGGTCAGGCCCTCGATCTCGGGCACCAGCAGGTAGGCGTAGGCCTGGTGGTGGCTGCGGCCGACGCGCCCGCGCAACTGGTGCAGCTGCGCCAGGCCGAACTTGTCGGCGCGCGCCATGACGATGGTGTTGGCCGTGGGCACGTCGATGCCGGTTTCGATGATGGTCGAGCACAGCAGCAGGTTGAAGCGCTGGGCCACGAAGTCGCGCATCACGCGCTCCAGTTCGCGCTCGGGCATCTGACCGTGGGCGATGGCGATGCGTGCTTCGGGCAGCAGTTTTTCCAGGGCCTGCTTGCGGTTCTCGATGGTCTCGACCTCGTTGTGCAGGAAGTAGACCTGGCCGCCGCGCTTGAGTTCGCGCAGCACGGCTTCGCGGATCACGCCGTTGCCTTCGTTGCGCACAAAGGTCTTGATCGCCAGCCGGCGCTGCGGCGCGGTAGCGATGACCGACAGATCGCGCAGGCCTTCGAGCGCCATGCCCAGCGTGCGCGGGATCGGCGTGGCGGTGAGCGTCAGCACGTCGACCTCGGCGCGCAGCTGCTTCATCGCTTCCTTGTGGCGCACGCCGAAGCGGTGTTCCTCGTCAATGATGAGCAGGCCCAGGTTCTTGAACTGGGTCTTCTCCGACAGCAGCTTGTGGGTGCCGACCACGATGTCGACGCTGCCGTCGCTGATGCCCTTCATCGCGGCGGTGATCTCCTTGGCCGAGCGGAAGCGGCTCATCTCGGCCACCTTCACCGGCCACTTGGCGAAGCGGTCCACCAGGGTCTGGTAATGCTGCTCGGCCAGCAGCGTGGTGGGCGCCAGAAAAGCCACCTGCTTGCCGCCGGTGACGGCGACGAAGGCCGCACGCAGCGCGACCTCGGTCTTGCCGAAGCCCACGTCGCCGCAGACCAGGCGGTCCATGGGCTGCGGGCTGATCATGTCCTGGATCACGGCGTGGATCGCGGCCTTCTGGTCGGCGGTTTCGTCAAAGCCGAAGTCGTTGGCGAAGGTTTCGTAGTCCTGCGGGCTGTAGCGGAAGGCGTGGCCCTGGCGCGCGGCGCGGCGCGCGTAGATGTTGAGCAGCTCGGCGGCGGCATCGCGCACCTGTTCGGCGGCCTTGCGTTTGGCCTTGTCCCACTGGCCGCTGCCCAGCTTGTGCAGCGGGGCCTCGTCGGCGCTGACGCCGGTGTAGCGCCCGATCAGGCCGAGCTGGCTCACCGGCACATAGAGCACGGCCTTGTCGGCGTATTCCAGGTGCAGGAATTCCTGCAGCGCGGGCGTGCCGTCGGCGTTTTTCTCGCCCATGTCGAGGTTGACCAGACCGCGGTAGCGGCCGATGCCGTGCTGCGTGTGCACCACCGGGTCGCCCACGTTGAGCTCGCTCAGGTCTTTGATCAGCGCGTCGACGTCGCTGACCTGCTCCTGCTTGCGGCGCCGCCGTGCGGTGGGGCCGGCGGCGAAGAGTTCGGTTTCGGTGACGAAGTCGAGCGCGGCTTCCTGCCACGCGAAGCCGGCGGTGAGGGCGGCGGTGGCGATGCCGATCTTTTCCGCGCTGCCCTCGAATTCGGCCAGCGAATCGAACGCCGGCGGGTTGACGCCGCTGGCACGGATGAAGTCGAGCAGGCTTTCGCGCCGACCGTCGCTTTCGGCCAGCAGCAGCACGCGGTGCGGCGTGGCGCGCAGGTGGGCCTGCAGGCGCGCCAGCGGGTCTTCGGCGCCACGCACAGCGGTCAGGTCGGGCAGCTTTTGCGCGAAGGCGTTGTCGGCAATGTCTTCCACCGCCGGGCGCAGGGCCAGTTGCGCGTGGCGGTTGGCCAAGCCGTAGAACTGTTCGGCGCTGAGGAACAGGCTTTCGGGCGGCAGGGCGGGGCGGTCGGGATCGCCCTGTACCAGGCGGTAGCGGTCGCTGGTGTCCTGCCAGAACCGCTGGAAGGCCGGCTCCAGGTCGCCGTGCAGCACCACCGTGGCCTGTTCACCCAGGTAGTCGAACACGGTGGCAGTTTCTTCGAAGAACAGCGGCAGGTAGTACTCGATGCCGGCGGTGGCGACGCCGTTGCCCATGTCCTTGTAGATGCGGCTCTTGGTCGGGTCGCCTTCGAGCAGTTCGCGCCAGCGGCTGCGAAAGCGCGTGCGCGCCGCGTCGTCCATGGGGAATTCGCGCCCGGGCAGCAGGCGCACTTCGGGCACCGGGTACAGGCTGCGCTGGCTGTCGGGGTCGAAAGTGCGGATGGAGTCGATTTCGTCGTCGAACAGGTCGACCCGGTAGGGCACGGGCGAGCCCATGGGGAACAGGTCGATCAGGCCACCGCGCACCGCGTATTCGCCGGGGCTCACCACCTGGGTGACGTGGTTGTAGCCGGCCAGGGTGAGCTGGCTCTTGAGCTTGGCCTCGTCAAGCTTTTGCTTGACCTTGAAGTGGAAGGTGTAGGCGGCCAGGAAGGATGGCGGCGCCAGCCGGTACAGGGCGGTGGTGGCGGGCACCAGCACCACGTCGGCACCCTGGTCCTGCTCGCCCGCGCGCGCCTGTCCGCGGTGGTGGATGCGCCAGAGCGTGGCCAGGCGCTCGGAGATCAGGTCCTGGTGCGGCGAGAAGCTGTCGTACGGCAGGGTTTCCCAGTCGGGGAACAGGGCGCAACGCAGGTCCGGGACGAAGAAGGCCATTTCGTCCATCAGACGCTGCGCGTCGCTGGCGTCGGCGGTCACGATGGCGGTGGGGCGGCCCTGGGCCTGCTCGCGTTGCGCGAGCTGGGCCAGCAGCAGGGCGTCGGCCGCGCCGACAGGTCGGGGCAAGGCGAAGCGCTTGCCGGGGGTGAGCTTGGGCAGATCCATGGGAGCCTTCAATGACGAACACCCCCCGACCGGTCAGGGTGGGGGGTGAAGCCGAGGATTTTAGAATGCCCCCGACCATGTCTGCCGAGCTTTCCGATAACCCTTCTTCTTCCGAGCGGCTGTTCGCGCTGCTGCCCTGCGCCGGCACCGGTTCGCGCGCGGGTACCGCCGGCCCCAAACAGTACGAGCCGCTGCTGGGCGTGCCGCTGGTGCTGCACACCCTGGGCGCTTTCCAGGCGGTGCCGCGCATCGAGCGCTGCCTGGTGGTGCTGGCCCCGGGCGACCGTTTTCTGACGGTGGATGACCCGAGCATCGAGCTGGTGCACTGTGGCGGCACCAGCCGTGCCGAGAGCGTGGCCAACGGGCTGGCCGCGCTGCGGGCCGGGGGCGCCGGGCCGAACGACTGGGTGCTGGTGCACGATGCGGCGCGCTGCCTGGTGACGCCGGCGCAGATCGATGCGCTGATCGATGCCTGTCTGGGCGATACGGTGGGCGGCCTGCTCGCGCTCAAGCTGCCCGACACGCTCAAGGCAGAGACCGGCGGCCGGGTGGCGGCCACGGTGGACCGCGGCGACAAATGGCTGGCCCAGACGCCGCAGATGTTCCGCATCGGGGCGCTGCAGGCCGCGCTCGCTGCACGCGCCGCCAGTGGCTACGACGGCATCACCGACGAAGCCAGCGCCATGGAGCTGGCCGGCGCCGCGCCGCGCCTGGTGCCCGGCAGCGCGCAAAATGTCAAGGTGACCTATCCCGAGGACTTCGCGCTGGCCGAAGCCGTTCTGAAGAGCAGACAACCATGAACATCCGCATTGGCGAAGGCTGGGACGTGCACGCGCTCGTGCCCGGTCGGCCCCTGATCATCGGCGGCGTGACCATTCCGCACACCCTGGGCCTGCTGGGCCACTCCGACGCCGACGTCCTGCTGCACGCCATCACCGACGCGGTGCTGGGGGCGGCCGGTCTGGGCGACATCGGCCGCCATTTCCCCGATACCGATCCGCGTTTCAAGGGTGCCGACTCTTCCGTGTTGCTGGCCGAGGCCGCACGGCGCGTGCGTGCCGCCGGCTATGAAATCGGCAATGTCGACAGCACGGTGGTGGCCCAGGCCCCCAAGCTGGCGCCGCACATTTCCGCCATGGTGGTGGCGGTGGCGCGGGCGCTCGGTGTCGAGGTCGGCCAGGTGAACGTGAAGGCCAAGACGGCCGAAAAACTCGGGCCCGTGGGGCAGGGCCTGTCAATCGAAGCGCGTGCCGCCGTGCTGATCCACCGCCGCTGAAGCACGGTGCCGGCGCGCTGTGTGCTGCGCCGCACCAACACGCCCGACTCAGTTGATGGCGCGCGGCAGCTTGATGTGCGCGGCCAGCCCGCCGGTGCTGCTGTTGGCCAGCGCAAACCGGCCTCCCATGCGGGTGATGGCGCGGTCCACGATGGACAGGCCCAGGCCGGTGCCCGTGGCCGCCGTGCGCGAGGAGTCGCCCCGGAAGAAGGGTTGGGTCAGTTGTTCCAGCAGTTCGGGCAGCACGCCCTTGCCGTGGTCGCGCAGCTTGATGAGTACCCAGCGCTCTCTGGGCTTGGCCGCGATGTCGATCTGCACGTCGCCGGTTTTGGGATCGCGCCCGTAGCGGCGCGCGTTTTCCAGCAGGTTGGAGAACACGCGCTGCAACTCCACCGCGTCGCCCAGCACGTCGATTTCGTGCGGAACGGCGATGTTGATCTGCACCGAAGCGTCGCTGCCGAGCGCGAACACCGCCGCTTCCACCACCAGGTGGAGGTTGACCCGCTGAAGGTCGGTGTGGTCGGGCCGGGCGTAGTCGAGGAATTTGTCGATGATGGCGTTGACCTGCTCGATGTCGGCCGTCATGTGCTCGCGCGCCTGGGGGTCGGCCACGCTCATCTCGGTTTCCAGCCGCAGGCGGGCCAGTGGCGTGCGCAGGTCGTGCGAAATCCCGGCCAGCATGAGCGTGCGGTCCTGCTCGATCTTGGACAGGCGCTGCGCCATGCGGTTGAAGCCGATGTTCACCTCGCGGATTTCGCTCGTGGCCACCGATTCGCTCAGTTGCGTCGCGTCGAAGTCACCCTCGCGCACGCGGCTGGCCGCGAACTGGAGCTTCTTCAGCGGGTGATTGATCAGGCGGGCGATGAGCGCCGCCCCGGTGAGGGAAAGGATGGCTGCCGTGGCCAGCCAGATCAGCCAGGTGGCACCCGTCACCGGCCCGATGCGGGAGGGGTCGGTCTGCAGCCAGTACAGGTCGCCATCGATCGAGAAGCCGATCCACAGGCCAGGCGTGCCGTTGACGGCGCGGGCCACCACGGTGTCGCGCCCCAGCCGTTGCTGAAGGGCGTCGGTGACGCCCCGGTTCAGGGTGTCGGTGTCGTAGGGCAGGTAGACGTCGTCCGGTTCGCGCAGGGCGATGCGCACCTTTTCTTCGTCGGCCAGGGTCTTGACCAGCGACACGCGAGCGATGGAGTCCGAGTGCACCAGCGCCGCGCGGGTGAGGTTCACCAGAGACGCCAGTTGCTGCGCACTCTGGATGGCCCGGGGTTCGAATTCCAGGGCGCGGAAGGTCTGCAGCCAGGCAATGATGCAGCCGATCAGCAGCAGCGACAGAAAGAAAAACGTTCGCCAGAACAGGCTCACGCCGCGCTTGGGCCGGGACCCCAGCGGAGCGGGGGCCGTTTCCAGGGCGGCGGGCTGGGTCTCGAACGGGGCGCGCGATTCGCTCATCCAGAGGCCGGTGCGTCAGTTGTTGCCGTCCGGCACGAACACGTAGCCCACACCCCAGACGGTCTGCAGGTAACGGGGAGAGGCGGCGTCGTCTTCGATCAGCTTGCGCAGACGGGAGACCTGCACGTCCAGGCTGCGGTCGAAGGGTTCGAACTCGCGGCCGCGGGCCAACTGGGCGAGTTTTTCCCGCGTCAGGGGTTGCCGCGGGTGGCGCACCAGGGCCTTGAGCATGGCGAATTCCCCGGTGGTCAGGGGCAGGTCGACCCCTTCCTTGCGCAGCGTGCGCAGGCTCAGGTCGAATTCGAACGGACCGAAGGTGACGACTTCCGCCTCCTGCGAAGGTGCGCCGGGCACTTCGGTCGGTGGGCGGCGGCGCAACACCGCGTGGATGCGGGCCAGCAGCTCGCGCGGGTTGAAGGGTTTGCCGAGGTAGTCGTCGGCACCGACCTCGAGACCCACGATGCGGTCGACGTCCTCGCTCTTGGCGGTGAGCATGATGATGGGGGTGCGGTCGCCGTTGGCGCGCAGGCGGCGGCAGATCGACAGGCCGTCCTCGCCGGGCATCATCAGGTCGAGCACGATCAGGTCCACCGATTCGCGCTGCAGCACGCGGCTGAGGGCTTTGCCGTCTTCGGCGAGCATGACCTCGAAGCCTTCCTGCATGAGGTAACGGCGCAGCAAATCGCGGATGCGAACGTCGTCGTCGACGACCAGGATCTTGTTGGGACGGGAGTTGGTCTGTGGCATCTTGGCAACCCGGAAAATGTAACAGGCCCCATTGTTACAGCGGTAAGTGCTTGTCCGCACTGGTTTTTTGGTAGTCTGACACGGTGTTACAAATGTTGCCGACCCCGCGTGACCCGTTCACCGGGCGGACATCCGAGAATGCGTCGGCTGAGACAGACTTTGCTTCCATGAACGCTTGCAGACTGGCCTTCAAGGCCCTTTTGTCCGTTTCCTTCCTGACCGCTTCGGCCTGGGCCAGCGAGCCAGGCCGCGCCGTGCAGCCCAAAGCCGCGGAAGCGGCAGCCCGCATGACCGGATCGGAGACGCCGGCCGACCACTCCCTGCGCGACTCGATCCGGCAGCAGGCTGGCGGACGCTCCGAGGAATGGAAACCCTATCGCCTGACCGAAGAACAGCGCCAGCAGTTGCGCACCCAGTTGCGGGGCGAAGACAGCGAGCTGTCGGCCCGGCCGCGCTGAGCGACGCCTTCCTTTCGCCGGCCTCCGCGGTCGGCCTATCCCCGTTTTCCCGCTTTTTTATGAGAGGAGTCGCCATGCGATCCACGGCTTTGGCCTTGCTTGTTCTGGTCGGTACCAGCACCGCGTCTTTTGCCCAGGCTGCCCCTGAGGTGCCGGCCAATGTGGTGAACCTGTCTGCCAGCGGCTTCATGGAAGTGCCGCAGGACCAGATGATGGTCACGCTCAACACCACCCGGGAAGGCGCTGACGCCGGCACGGTGCAGGCCCAGCTCAAGACCGCGCTGGAGCAAGCCCTGGCGGTGGCGCGAGTTGCTGCCCAGCCGCAGGCCATGGACGTGCGCACCGGTCAGTTCTCGCTCCAGCCGCGTTACGGCAGCAATGGCCGCATCAACGGCTGGCAGGGCACGGTGGAGCTGATGCTGGAAGGCACCGACTTCGGGCGCATCAGCACCACGGCGGGCAAGATCCAGAGCCTGACCATCGCCGATGTGGGCTACGCGGTCTCGCGCGAGGCGCGTCAGCGCCTGGAAAACGAGGTCCAGGCCCTGGCCATCGAGCGCTTCCGCGCCCGGGCCCAGGAGGTGGCGAAGAACTTCGGTTTTGCCGGCTACAGCCTGCGCGAGGTGCACATCAGCTCGACCGACCAGGGCGGTGGTCAGCCCCGCATGGTGATGATGCGGGCCGAAGCCAAGGCCGCTATGGCCGATGCCCCCATGCCCATGGAGGCCGGCAAGACCACCGTGTCTGTCAACGTGTCGGGCGCCGTGCAATTGCGCTGATGCCCGACTGAGCAACGCGGCTGGCGCATGATGCGCGCCGCTGGCGCCGTGGAACCCTACCGGTGCCGTCCCCTCGTTGCGCCAAGGCGCGCCACGAGGGAGAGCCGCATCAGCGGCGGCGCAAGGGGGTGATCACAAGATCGCGCTGCCGGGCCGTTCGCCGCGTTCGTAGACCACGTGGGCGCGGCCCACGATCAGCGAGTCGAGCGTCCCGATGTTGCCGGTGTCCTTGTTGCTGTAGGGCAGCTTTTGCAGCACGTAGCGCATGGCGTTCAGGCGCGCGCGCTTCTTGCAATCGCTCTTGATCACGGTCCAGGGGGCATCGGCCGTGTCGGTTTCAAAGAACATCGCTTCCTTGGCCTGGGTGTAGTCGTCCCACTTGTCGAGGCTGGCCATGTCGATCGGGCTGAGCTTCCACTGCTTGAGCGGATGGCTCTTGCGCTCCTTGAAGCGGCGGCGCTGCTCTTCGCGGCTGACCGAGAACCAGAACTTGATCAGGTGCACGCCACTGCGCACGAGCTGGCGCTCGAACTGCGGCGCCTGCCGCATGAATTCCTGGTATTCGCCGTCCGAGCAGAAGCCCATGACCTTTTCCACGCCGGCGCGGTTGTACCAGCTGCGGTCGAACATCACGATCTCGCCCGCAGTGGGCAGATGCTGGACATAACGCTGGAAGTACCACTGGCCGCGTTCGACCTCATTGGGTTTTTCCAGGGCCACCACGCGGGCGCCGCGGGGGTTGAGGTGTTCCATGAAGCGCTTGATGGTGCCGCCCTTGCCGGCGGCGTCACGCCCTTCAAACAGGATCACCACGCGCTGCTTCGTTTCCTTGACCCAAGCCTGCAGCTTGAGCAGCTCGACCTGCAGTTTGTATTTCTGCTGCTCGTAGGCCTTGCGCGACATCAGGTTCTTGTACGGATAACCGCCGCTGCGCCAGTCGGCCGCCAGCACCTCATCCGGATGGGTGATGGCGATGGCCTGATCGCGCCGTTGCAGGGTTTCTTCCTTGAGCAGGCGCCGGATGGCCTTGGCGTCGTCCGGTGAGGCGCCTTCCAGGATCGCGCGCAAGGACTCGGCCTTTTCCTTCTTGCTGGTGCCGGTCCGCGAGAGGATGTCGCGCACTGCGGCGAACTGGGCTTCCTGGTGTTTCTGGACCTTGGTCTGGGTGGTGACTTTGGCGATGCGTCGCGGGCGCGAACTGCCGGTCACGTCACCCAGGCTGGCGCGCCGCGTGGGCGCAGCGGCGGCTGGTGCGGGTTTGGTCCGGGTCTTGACCGGTTTTTTCGTGGGGCTCGGGCGGCTTTTGCCGGCGGCGGGAGCGCGGAGCGGGCCGGTGGCGGCGGTGGCATTCGAAGGGGCGCTGCGTTCGGTCATGGGCTTTTCACGAAAAATTCATCAATGGCCCAGTATGGACCGTCCCACGCCAATCTGCCTGACATTTGTCAGGCACGCGCCGCACCGCGCCGGCTCACGTGAGCTTTTTCACCAGCACCTGGCTGCGGCGGTCCCAGTTGTATTTGCGCTTGCGGGCCTCGGGCAGCCATTCGGGGCTGACCTGCACGAAGCCGCGCTTGATGAACCAGTGCATGGTGCGCGTGGTGAGCACGAAGATGCTCTGCAGACCCTGCGCCCGCGCCCGCGACTCGATGCGCTTGAGCAGGCGTTCGCCGTCGCCCTGGCTCTGGCTCTGCGGCGACACGGTGAGCGCGGCCATCTCGGCGGTGCGCTCTTCGGGGTAGGGGTGCAGGGCAGCGCAGCCGAAGATCACTCCGTCGTGTTCGATGATGGTGTAGCTGCTGGCATCGCGCTCGATCTCGGTGCGGTCGCGCTTGACCAGGGTGCCGTCCTTTTCGAATGGCTCGATCAGCGCCAGGATGCCGCCCACGTCGTCCAGGGTGGCTTCGCGCACGCTTTCCAGCTTTTCATCGACCACCATGGTGCCGATGCCGTCGTGCACGTAGATTTCGAGCAGCAGCGAGCCGTCGAGGGCGAACGGGATGATGTGGCTGCGCTCCACCCCACCTTCGCAGGCCCGGATGCAGTGCTGCAGGTAGAACCCGGTGTCGGTGGGCTGGGTGGCCAGCGGCAGGCTGGCCACCAGGCGCTTGGCATCGTCCAGCGGCAGTTCGGTGTCGATGTCGCTTTCGGGGTCGTTGGTGTCGACGCGGATGCCGGGCACCTCGGTCAGGAAGATCAGCTTGTCGCTCTGCAGCGCCACCGCCACCGAGGTGGCCACGTCTTCCATGCTCAGGTTGAAGGCCTCGCCGGTGGGCGAGAAGCCGAACGGGGAAATGAGTGCCAGCGCACCCATGTCCAGCGTGCGCTGGATGCCTTCGGTGTCCACCTTGCGCACCAGGCCGGAGTGCTGAAAGTCCACGCCGTCGATCAGGCCCACCGGGCGGGCCGTGATGAAGTTGCCGGAAATGACCCGGACGCGGGCGCCGGCCATGGGCGTGTTGGGCAGCCCCTGGCTGAAAGCGGCCTCGATCTCATAGCGCAACTGCCCGGCAGCTTCCTGGGCACAGTCCAGCGCCACCGGGTCGGTGATGCGCATGCCGTGCGAATACCGGGCTTCCTGCCCTTTGAGGCGCAGTTGTTCGTTGACCTGCGGCCGGAAACCGTGCACCAGCACGATCTTCACCCCCATGGCCTGGATCATGGCGATGTCCTGGGCGATGGAGGCCAGCTTGCCTGCCGCGATGCCTTCGCCGGTCAGTCCGATCACGAAGGTCTGATGGCGGAATTTGTGGATGTACGGTGCCACCGAACGGAACCAGGGCACGAAGGTGAAATTGAAGACGGTGGACATGTGTGGCGGGTGGGGCAGAACGGCAGGGTGCGCGGGATAATCGCCGGCTGCCTGATTTTGACTGAAGTTCGCCCTTGTCTTCCGCGCCGCTGACCATCGAGTTCCCCGAATCCCTGCCTGTTTCCGCCCGCCGGCAGGAAATCGAGGCCGCCATTCGCGACCACCAGGTGGTGATCGTCTGCGGCGAGACCGGTTCGGGCAAGACCACCCAGTTGCCCAAGATCGCCCTGGCCATGGGGCGGGGCCGGCTCCATGCGAAGCCGGGTCAGCGCGGTCAACTGATCGGCCACACCCAGCCACGGCGGATCGCCGCCAGTTCGGTCGCCAAGCGCATCGCCGAGGAACTGAAGACCCCGCTGGGCGAGGTGGTCGGCTACAAGGTGCGCTTCCAGGACCGGCTGAGCCGGGACGCGTCGGTCAAGCTGATGACCGATGGCATTTTGCTGGCCGAGACGCAGACCGATCCGGACCTCAAGGCCTACGACACGCTGATCATCGACGAGGCGCACGAACGCAGCCTCAACATCGACTTCCTGCTGGGTTACCTGCGCCAGCTGCTGCCGCGCCGTCCCGACCTGAAGGTCATCGTCACCTCGGCCACCATCGACGCGGACCGCTTTGCCGACTACTTTTCGTCGGCCAAGGGCAAGGCGCCGGTTCTCATGGTCTCGGGCCGCACCTTCCCGGTCGAAGTGCGCTACCGGCCGTTCGAGGAAAGCCGCGAATACGACCTGAACAACGCCATCGCCGACGGCGTGGACGAGTTGTGGCGTGGTGGGGCAGGTTCGGGTGGGGACATCCTGGTGTTCCTGCCGGGCGAGCGCGAGATCCGCGAGGCCGCCGACCACCTGCGCAAGCACCTGGCGCACCAGCCCGCGCTGCGCAACGCCGAGGTGCTGCCCCTGTTTGCGCGCCTGTCGCAGGCCGAGCAGGACCGCATCTTCCAGCCACACGGCCAGCGCCGCATCGTGCTCTCGACCAACGTGGCCGAAACCTCGCTGACGGTACCGGGCATCCGTTTCGTGATCGACGCGGGCACGGCGCGCGTCAAGCGGTACAGCTTCCGTCAGAAGGTCGAGCAGTTGCTGATCGAACCGATCAGCCAGGCGGCGGCCAACCAGCGTGCCGGGCGCTGTGGCCGGGTGGCCGATGGGATCTGCATCAGGCTCTACGACGAAGCGGATTTCAACGGCCGTCCGCGCTTCACCGACCCCGAAATCCTGCGCAGTTCGCTGGCTGGGGTGATCCTGCGCATGAAGGCGCTGCATCTGGGTGCCGTCGAGGACTTCGCCTTTCTGGAGGCGCCGCAGCGCCGTGCCATCACCGACGGCTACCAGTTGCTCGCCGAGCTGGGGGCGGTGAATGAGGGCAACGAACTCACGCCGGTGGGGCGCACGCTGTCGAAGCTGCCGCTGGACCCGCGCGTGGGCCGCATCCTGCTTGAAGCGCGCGAGCGCGGTGCGCTGGACGAGGTGCTGGTGATCGCCTCGGCGCTGAGCCTGCAGGACGTGCGCGACCGTCCGCTGGACAAGCAGACCCAGGCCGACCAGGCACACAAGAAGTTCGACGACGAGAAAAGCGAGTTCACCGGCACGCTCAAGCTCTGGAAATGGCTGACGGACAGCAAGGGTGGCGACGGCCATGAGCACAAGCTCAGCCACCGCCAGTACGAAAACCTGCTGCGCGAGAACTACCTCAACGTGCGGCGGGTGCGCGAATGGCGCGACATCCATTCGCAGCTGCATACCGTGGTGGCCGAGCAGGGGTGGAAGCTCCACACGCCACCGGCTCGCCCGGCGCCGGGCCGCCCCAAGCCGGGCGACGCCCCCTCGGGGGGCAGCGCCCCGCGCAGCGGCGGAGCGTGGGGGCAGACACCCGCCAGCTACGAGCAACTGCACCTGTCCATGCTCGCCGGTCTGCTCGGCAACATCGGCTGCAAGAACGACACCGAGGACTGGTACCTGGGTGCGCGCGGCATCAAGTTCCACCGTCACCCCGGCGCCAACCTGAGCAAGAAGCCCGGCCGCTGGATCGTCTGCGCCGAACTGGTGGAAACCGCGCGGCTGTTTGGCCGCGGTATTGCGAACATCGAGCCGCAGTGGCTGGAACAGGTGGGCGGCCACCTGCTCAAGAAGCAGGTGCTGGACCCGCACTGGGAGAAAAAGGCCGGCCGCGTCAGTGCCTACGAGCGCGCCACGCTGTACGGGCTGGTGGTTTACCAGCAGCGGCGCGTCGACTACAGCAAGGTGGACCCGGCGGGTGCGCGCGAGCTGTTCATCCGCGAGGCCCTGGTCGGTCACCTGCACGACGACACCTGGGACAGCAAGCTGCCGTTTCTGGCGGCCAACCGCCGCACGGTGCGCGAGGTGCAGGAGCTGGAACACAAGGCGCGGCGGCAGGATGTGCTGGTCGACGACGAGCTGATCTACGCCTTCTACGAGGCGCAGGTGCCGGCTGACATTGCCAACGGCGCGGCTTTCGAGCGTTGGTGGCGGGACCACAGCCGAGAGAACCCCAAGCTGTTGTTCCTGACCCGCGAAGAGCTGATGCGCCACGAGGCCGCAGGCATCACCACCCAGGCTTATCCCAGGACCCTCCGCCTGGGCGGGGTGGACTGCGCGGCGGCCTACCTGCACCAGCCGGGCGACCCGCGCGACGGCGTCAGCGTCACGGTGCCGATCTTTGCACTGAACCAGGTCAGTGAAGACCGCTGCGACTGGCTGGTGCCCGGCATGCTCAAGGACAAGGTGCAGGCCCTGCTCAAGACCCTGCACCAACGCCCGCGCTCGCGCCTGGTGCCGTTGCCGGCCACGGCCGAGAAGATGACCGAGGCGCTGTGTCAGCCCGAGGTGTTCGGACACGGCAGCCTGATGGATGCGCTGCTCAAGCTGGTGCGCGAGGCCACGCAACTGCCGGTGCAGCGCAACGACATCAAGGTCGACATGCTGCCGGCCCACCATTTCATGCACCTGCGCGTGGTGGACGAACACGGTCGACAACTGGGCCAGGGCCGCAACTTGGGCGCGCTCAAGGCCGAGCTGGGTTCCCAGGCGCGCGGGGCCTTCCAGGCGCTGGCACAACTCAAGCTGCAGGACATGGCCGCGACCGCCGCCGCACCGGTTTCACCCGAGCCGCCACCGGCCCAGGCCGAAGGCCGCCGCCGGGTGCCTGCGAGCGACGCGACCAAGGGCGGCAACAAGGCACCGGTCTCAGCTTCACCGTCCGGCCCGGCCACGGTGGCCGAGCAACGCCACACCGCCTGGGATTTCGGTGAGCTGCCCGAGCTGATGGAAATCCGCAAGGGCGGCCAGACGCTGATCGGCTTTCCGGCCCTGATCGACGACGGCGACGCGGTGCGCATCGAGGTCTTCGACGAACCCGAGGTGGCCCAGGCGCGGCACCGTGCCGGCCTGCGCCGTCTGTTCGCGCTGCAGATCAAGGATGCGCTCAAATACCTGGAAAAGAACCTGCCGGGATTGCAGGCCATGGGCGTGGCCTACATGAACGTCGGCAAGACCGACAGTGGCGGCGCAAAAGGTGGCGACGGGGGCACGCTGGACGAGCTGAAGCACCAGATTCTCGACCTCGCCCTGGACCGCGCGTTCCTGACCGATCCGCTGCCGGCCGATGCTGCCGCGTTCAAGGCGCGTATCGACGAAGGAAGAGGGCGCCTGACCCTGATCGCCAACGAGATTGCACGCCAGACAGGCACCATCCTGGCCGAGTTCGCCGCCGCCCAGCGCAAGCTCAAGGACAGCAAGCCGCCGGCCGATGTGGCGGCTGACGTGCAGCAGCAGTTGCAGCGCCTGGTGCCCAAGACCTTCCTGAGCGCCACGCCCTACGCGCAGTTGCAGCACTTCCCGCGCTACCTCAAGGCGGTGCAATTGCGGCTGGACAAGCTTCGCGGTGACCCCGCCCGGGATGCCGCCAAATTCGCCGAACTGCGCCCGCAGGACCAGCGCTTCTGGCGCCTGGTGGCCGAGCGCAAGGGTGTGCAGGACGCGCGTCTTCAGGAAGTGCGCTGGCTGCTGGAAGAGTTGCGCGTGAGCTTCTTTGCGCAAGAACTGCGCACGCCGCAGCCGGTGAGCATCAAACGCCTGGAAAAGGCGTGGGGTCAGCTCACCAACTGAGCGCTTTCAGCCCGCCGCCAGGGCCACACGGGCACCCTGGACGCCCAGTTCCGTCTGCTGGCTCAGCCGGTCGACCACGCTGCGGGCATCCTGCTCGGTGGCGAACTGGTTGATACGAACTTCGAAGCGGCCGTCCTTGCCCATGACCTCGGCGGGATAACCGGCTTCGACCAGGCGGTCGCGCAGGGCCCCGGCCTGGCCTGCCGTGGGCAGCAGGCCGAGCACCGCACGCCAGCGCCCGCCTTGCACCAGCACCCCGCTGCCTGGCGCGAGTTCGGCCTGCGCGATGAACTTGGCCAGTTGGTCCGGTGTGGCCTGACCGGCGGGGGTCTCCGGCTGACCCGTGAACACCACCCAGAAGGCGCCCGGCTTTTCCAGGGCGATGTCCGGGCCGCTGTCCCGCTGCACGGCGACCTTGCCCTCGAAGACGCAGACCGCGTCGTGGTCGGCGTCGGTCATGCTCCAGAAGTCCGTGCCGCGGATCCCCACCGTGGCGGTGGCGAGCTTCAGATTGAGCTGGCGCTGATGTCCGGCCAGTTTGCTGGAGATGTCGGTGGCGTAGCGGAACACGCCGGTGACCAGCCGCAGCGCGCTCTGGATTTCCTGCGGTTGCGCCACCCCGTGGCGTTTCACGCTCATCGCTTCGATGACCAGTTCGGTGGCCTCACCGAGCTTGACCTGGCTGCGGTCGGGCAGGCGCAGCAGCATGCGCGCCTGCCGGGCGGTCTGGGCCTTGTCGCCATCGCGCAGGCTGATGCCGGGCTGGGCCGCACGGCGGTCGCCATGGCGTTCCACCCAGGCGGGCAACTGGACGGCCTCCACCAGGGTGGGGGCGGCCTGGGCATGCGCCAGACGCGGACCGATGCCGATCGCGCAGGCAGCGAGCGCGACGCCCGAGAGCGTCAGTCGCAACCAGGCGCGGCGCCGAGGGACGGTCAGGACAGGGAAACGGGTGGGGGGCAACGACATCCGGGATCTCCGTGGTTTTTGGGGGGCGAAATCAGACAGGGAGCGGCGGCAAACCGCGCCGCTCCAGACTGGTACGCAGCGGTTTCCGTTTTGGATGCAAGATCGGTCCTGCGGGGTTTTTCTGAAGCGAAAAGCACTGCAGCCGGGTGCCTCAGAGGCGGTGGCTGGCTCCGGGCAGGGGAATCCGGTGGCTTCAGGTTGCGGCGGCGGTCAGAGCCGCGCCAGTCGGCTCAGCGCCTCGCGCAGGGTCTCGTCCTTTTTGGCGAAGCAGAAACGCACCACCTTCTGGTCAAAGCCGTTGCCGTAAAAGGCCGACAACGGGATGGCGGCCACCCCGATTTCGCGTGTGAGCCATTGGCAGAACTCGGCCTCGGGCAGATCGCGCTCAGCCACCGCCAGGCTCTCGATCCCCACGCACTGGAAATACGTGCCCTGGCCGGGCAGCAGCCGGAAACGGGTTTGTGCCAGGCCTTCGCGGAACAGGTCGCGCTTGCGCTGGTAGAAGCCGCTCAGTTGCCGATAGGGCGCGGGGTCGGCCATGTGGGCGGCCAGCGCGTGCTGCATGGGCGTGTTGACGGTGAACACATTGAACTGGTGCACCTTGCGGAATTCGGCGGTCAGTGGCGCGGGCGCCACCACGGTGCCGACCTTCCAGCCGGTCACGTGGTAGGTTTTGCCGAAGCTGCTGACGATGAAGGCGCGTGCGGCCAGGCCTGGAAAGCGCGCGGCGCTCTGGTGCTCCTGGTCGTCGAACACCATGTGTTCGTAGACCTCGTCGCTGATCAGCAGCACATTGGTCGGGGCGAGCAGCGCTTGCAGTTTGCGCATGTCCTCGGCGCTCCAGACCTGACCGCTGGGGTTGTGCGGACTGTTGATCATGAGCGCGCGGGTGCGCGGCGTGATGGCGGCGGCGATGGCATCGAAATCGGGGCGGAACGTACCCGGTACCAGCGGCACGCGCACGACCTTGCCGCCAGCCAGCTCGATGTTGGGCACGTAGCTGTCGTAGCAGGGTTCCAGCACGATGACTTCGTCGCCCGGGTGCACGATCGCCAGGATGGCGGTCAGGATGGCCTGGGTCGCGCCGGCGGTGACGGTGATTTCGGTGGCCGGGTCGCAGCGCAGGCCATAGAGCGCCTGCATCTTGGCGGCCATGGCCTGGCGCAATGCCGGAACCCCGGGCATGGGTGGGTACTGGTTGTGGCCGGCCTTCATGGCGGCGGTGACGGCGTCGACCAGGGCCGGGTCGCAGTCGAAGTCGGGGAAGCCCTGGCCCAGATTGACAGCACCGGTTTCGGTCGCCAGGGCCGACATCACGGTGAAGATGGTGGTGCCGACTGCGGGCAGGCGCGAGTCGAGCAACGGGGTGTGCGGGGCGGCAGCGGTCATGGCGGTGTCAGATTTCGTATTCGTCGTGCGAGCCGGACATGGCCCGCAGGATCAGGTCGCGGGAAAGCCGGTCGCTCAGCAGCTCGGCAAAACGCAGCACGAAGTGCCGCAGGTAGGTGCCGCGCTTGAACGCCACGCGCGCGAGGTTGTGTCCGAACAGGGCGCCCGCGGGCCGGGCGACCAGATCGGGTGACTGGTTGTCGCCCTGGACGGCCATTTCGGCCACGATGCCCACGCCCATGCCGAGCTTGACGTAGGTCTTGATCACGTCGGAGTCGATGGCTTCGAGCACGATGTTGGGCTGCAGATGGCGCAGCGCGAAAGCCTGGTCGATCCGGGTGCGGCCGGTGAAGCTGGGGTGGTAGGTGATCAGCGGCACCTGGGCCAGGTCTTCCAGGCCGATGCGCTCACGCTGGACCAGCGGGTGGTCGAAGGGCAACACCAGCACGTGTTGCCACTCGTAGGCCGGCAGGGTGACGAGGTCAGGGTAGTTGGCCAGCGACTCGGTGGCCATGCCGATCTCGGCCACCTCGTCCATCAGCATGCGCGCCACCTGGTCGGGCGAACCCTGGTGCAGGCTCACCGCGACCTTGGGGTAGGTCTGGCGCAGCTTGGCGACAGGCCCGGGCAGCACATAACGCGCCTGGGTGTGGGTGGTGGCAATCGACAGCGTGCCGCTGTCCTGGGCCGAATACTGCTCGCCGATGCGCTTGAGGTTGTTGACCTCGCGCAGGATGATGTCGATGCTCTTGAGCACCTGCTGCCCGGGCTCGGTCACGCGCTTGATGCGCTTGCCGTGGCGGGCGAAGATTTCCACGCCGAGTTCGTCCTCCAGCTCGATGATGGCTTTGGAGACGCCCGGCTGCGACGTGTGCAGGGCTTTCGCTGCTTCGGTCAGGTTGAGGTTGCGGCGCACCGCTTCTTGCACAAAGCGGAACTGGTGCAGGTTCATGGGTTCTCTTCCAGGGCAATGCGGGCCAGGAGTTCGGTCAGGCGCGGGTGTTCGCCAGCCGCGGGCAGGCATTCGACCGGCACGCCAGGGTGCGCCTGCACCAGGGCCTGCACCAGCCGGGGCAGGTCTTCGCGGGCGTGTTTGCCCATGCCGAAAAACAGGGGCAGCACGCGCACCCGGGTCGCGCCCTCAGCCACCAGCGCGTGGGTGGCGGTGGGGAGGTCGGGCTCGGACAGTTCCAGGTACGCGCAGACCACCCGGGACGCCGGGCTGGCCTGGGCAATGCGGCTGGCCACGGCCTCCACCGGTTGGCGCCACAGCGGATCGCGCGACCCGTGGGCCAGGACAATGACGCCCAGCATGCGCTACCTCCTGAGCACCAGCCAGCCAAAGGCCGCCAGCGAGACCACTGAATAGATCATTGCGGGAGCGGCCGCGGCCACCCAGGGCTCCCACTGATTGAGGTTGCCGACGTAGCCGAACACGTTGTTCAGCAGGAAGAAGCTGATGCCGATCATCACGCCGCCGAACACATAGCCCGTGATGCCGCTGGTGCGGAAGTGCAGGTAGGCAAAGGGCAGGGCGAGCACCACCATCACCAGGCAACTGAGCGGGTAGAACACCTTGCGCCAGAACTCGATCTCGTAGCGCAAGGCAGTCTGGTCGTTGGCCTCCAGATGGCGGATGTAGGCGAACAGGTCGGTGGTGCGCATGCGCTCGGGCTTGAGCAGCGCCACCGACACCATCTCCGTGGTGATGCTGCTGGGCCAGCGGTAGCTTTCGGTGTCTGTCCGGATCACGCGGCGCGACTGGGTGTCGGCACCCTCGAACTTGCGAACCTGCACCTGGTTGAGCAGCCAGGTTTCGTCGGCACCGATATGGCCGGACACCGCTTCGAGCGACGAACGGATGCGGCCTTTTTCATCGAACTCGAAAATGCGGACGTCCGACAGACCGCCTTCCGGGGACAGCGAGCCCACATTGACGGAGAAATTGCTGCTGCCCTGTCGCTCCTTGAGCCAGGCGCCGGTCTGGCCGACGCTGATGCGGCCGTGAAAGCTGGCCTTGAGCAACTGGGCGGTCTTGTCGGTCACGGGCGCCAGGTAGTCGCCGACCGCGAATGTGAGCACCGCAAAGGTCAGCCCAACGCCGAGCAGGGTGTGCAGGGCGCGCCACGGTCCCAGGCCGCTGGTTCGCAGGATGGTGTATTCCGAGCTCTGCGCCAGTCGCGCCATGACCGCCACCGTGCCGATCAGCACGCAGATGGGCAGCAGCTCGTAGATGCGGCTGGGCAGCAGCAGGGCCACATACAGAAACGCGTGGCGCAGTTCGTAGGTGGCGTTCGGGTCGATGCGGGACGGGCGGCCCAGCGAGGTCAACTCTTCGAGGAAGTCGAAGAAGAAGAACAGCGAAAGGAACGACAGCAGGACAAAGCCGGTGGTGACGGCGACTTCGCCGTAGATCAGGCGCCGGATGGTTTTCATGGTTGCGGCAGGCGCTTGGGAATGAACAGGTCGCGCAGGCTCAGGGCTTGGTGCCGCTTGGCCAGCCAGAGCAGGCACAGGACCAGCACCCCGCCGTGCAAGGCCACCAGGGTGGGCAGCAGCGGTGTCTGGCCGGTCGCGATCGAGCGCTGCGTGATGTTCAGGAGGTTGAAATACACCGTGAACGCGAACAGCGTGAACAACAGGTTGCCGCTCTTGCCCGCGCGCGGGTTGCTCACGGTGGCCGCGAGTCCCAGGATGATCAGGTTGATGGCGCTGAACACGACGCCGACGCGCCAGGCAAGTTCACCCTGGCTGGCGGCATCCCAGCTGTCGATCAGCGACCAGGTGCTGCGGGCCTTGAGCGACTGGCCTTCCATGAGCTGCTGGGCCGAGTCGCCGATCAGCACGCCATAACTCATGAAGTCGCTGATCTTGAGCTGACCTGTCTGGGCGTCGCGTTCCATGCGCTGGCCCTGTTCCAGCACCAGGTAGGGTCGGTCGTTGATGGTCTCGACGCGCCCGGCGCTGGCCGTGGTCACGGTTTCGCGACCATCGTCCTCGATGCTGGAGATGAACACGTTGCGGCCTTCGATGCCGTCGCTGGTGTCCTTGTCGATGAAGAACACGCGGCGACCGCTGGACGACTCCTGGAACTGACCGGGCGCGATGCGCTGCAGGTCCGAGCGGCTTTCAAAGCGCTCGCGCAGATTGGCCGTCTGCTGGTTGGCCCAGGGCCAGACCAGGAACACCATCAGGCCGATCACCGCCAGAATCGGCCAGGCAAAGCGCAGAACCGGGGCCAGAAAGGCCGTGATCGAGCGGCCGCTGGCAAACCAGATGATCATCTCGCTGTCGCGGTACATGCGAGAGAGCACGGACACCACGGCGATGAACAGTGCCAGCGCCAGAATCGTCTGGGTGTAGCCCAGGACCGTGTAACCCAGCACGAGCATGATCTCTTCGGGGTTGACGCTGCCACGGGATGCGGCACCCAGTGTGCGGATCAGTACCATGGTCAGCACGATGGTGAACAGAATCACCAGCGTGGCACCGAAGCTGCGAGCGAGCTCTTTCCGGAGAGACGATTGGAATAACATCGAGCGAGTAACGACAATTTTCGACATTATGGACTTCGAACTCAAAGCCTTGACGGCCGCTCAGGCCGATTCCCTGGCGGCCGATGCGCTGCTCGTTCTGGTGCCCGACGAGGGCGTGCCGGCTTCCGATTCGGCGCTGGCCGGGCTGGCCACCGATGCGGTGCAGCGCGGCGACCTGGAAGCCGGTGTGGGCAAAACCTTGGCCTGTTACCGACCGGCCGGCGTCAAGGCCACGCACGTGGTGCTGGTGCGCGCCGGCAATGGCTCTGCCGCCGCGCTGCGCAAGGCGGTGGCTGCGGGCATGACCCTGTTGCGGCAGCCGTCGCTGCGCAAGCTGGGGCTGGTGCTGTCCTGGCTGCCCGAATCGGCGCAGGGGGCTGCTGCCCGTGCGGCGGTGCCGGCGGTGGCCGAGCAGAGTTACGTCTTCACGACCACCAAGCCCACGGCCAAGCCGCGGCCGCTCAAGCAGGTGACCGTGGGAGTGACGCGCGTGGCCGCTGTTCGCGCGGATTTCGACGTGGGGCGCGCCCAGTTCGTGGGGATGGAGACGGCCAAAGAATGGGCCAACCGGCCGGCCAACCACGCCACGCCGTCGATGCTCGCCGATGCCGCGCGCAAGCTGGGCCGCAAGCCGGGCCTTCAGGTGGAGGTGCTGGGGCCGAAGGAGGTGGCGGCGCTGGGCATGGGGGCGTTCCTGGCCGTGGCGCAAGGCTCGGCCGAGCCGCTGCGCTTCATCGTGTTGCGCTACAACGGTGGCGCGCGGGGGGCGGCGCCCGTGGTGCTGGTGGGCAAGGGCATCACCTTCGATACGGGGGGCATCTCGCTCAAACCTGCGGCCGAAATGGACGAAATGAAGTTCGACATGGGGGGCGCTGCCAGCGTGCTGGGCACGTTCGCCGCGCTGGCCGAAGCCCGGCCGGCGTTGAACGTGGTCGGTCTGATCCCGACCTGCGAGAACATGCCCGATGGCCGCGCGGTCAAACCGGGTGATGTGGTCACCAGCATGAGTGGTCAGACCATCGAAATCCTGAACACCGACGCCGAAGGCCGCCTCATCCTGTGTGACGCGCTGACCTATGCGGCCCGTTTCCAGCCGCGTGCACTGATCGACATTGCCACCCTCACCGGGGCTTGCGTCATCGCTCTCGGGGCTGTGCGTTCGGGGCTGTTCTCGGCCCGGGACGACCTCGCTGCCGCGCTGCAGCAGGCCGGAGAGCAGGCCCTCGATCCTTGCTGGCGCATGCCGCTGGACGATGAGTATGGGGACGGCCTGAAGTCGCACTTTGCCGACATGGGCAACGTGGCGGGTCGCGCCGCCGGGGCCGTGACGGCCGCGAAGTTTCTCCAGAAGTTTGTGGCCGAACAGCCTTGGGCACATCTGGACATCGCGGGCACGGCCTGGAAGAGCGGGGCCGCCAAAGGGGCCACAGGCCGTCCTGTGCCCTTGCTGCTGCAGTTCCTGCTCGACGAATCGGCCCGCATCGCTGCGTCGCCAGCGGCACCGCAAAAACCGGCCCGTCGCCGTTCGGCCAAGGCCTGAATGACCGCAGACCGGGTGATCGGCGTTTTGCCATGAGCGAGGTGGCCTTCCATTTCAATGCGCCCGAGCGTGTGGCTTACGCCTGCCGCCTTCTGCGCAAGGCTTACCTGAAGGGCGCGCGCGTTCTGGTCTGGATCCACGAGGCAGAACTGCCCACGCTGGACACCGCGCTCTGGACCTTCGCGCAGGGGGAATTCGTGGCGCACGCGCGGGCTCGCGACCCCGAACCTGTGCGCCGGCACGCGCCGATTCTGTTGACCGACGACCCGGATGGGGTCCCGTTTGAAGCCGATGTGCTGGTCAATCTGGCGGGCAGCTGGACGGATGGCTTCACGCGGTTCGGGCGGGTCATTGAAGTGGTCACCCAGGACCCTCAGGACCGAGCCGGTGCGCGCGAGCGCTGGATGCGGTACCGGCAGCAGGGTTTTGAACCCCTTCGGCACGACCTCGCCCTCGCACCCGGTACCTGATTGAGCCTCTGTGTGAGCGAGTCCGCTACCTCCTGAAAGGGGTATTCACATCGGGTTTGCTTATGGGGCATTTCTTGCATTCATAAGACTCGCCGCCCGATGCGTTCCGGCCCAAGGGCTTTGTGCGGGTTTGAACGATGTGCTTTTTTTGGAGTATCTTTACGGACGTGGAGAAAAAAAGTTCCCTCCGCAGATCAACATCTCATTCCTTTCCGAGGATATTTATGCAACTGAACACCAAACTGGCCGTCATTGCAGCGGCTGTCGCCCTGGCCGCCTGTGGCAAGAAGGAGGAGGCAGCGCCCGAGGCTGCTGCGCCGGCAGCGGCTCCTGCAAGTGAACTGGTTGTGAAGATCGGTCACGTTGGCCCGACCAGTGGCGCGATTGCCCACCTCGGCAAGGACAATGAAAACGGCGCCAAGATGGCCATCGAGGAACTGAACGCTGCGGGCGTCATGATCGGTAGCCAAAAGGCCAAGTTCGAACTGCTGGCCGAAGACGATGCTGCCGATCCGAAGCAAGGCACCGCCGCTGCCCAGAAGCTGGTCGACGCCAAGGTCAACGGTGTGATCGGTCACCTGAACTCGGGCACGACCATTCCCGCTTCGCAGATCTACAACGACGCCGGTATTCCGCAGATTTCTCCCTCGGCGACCAACCCCAAGTACACCCGCCAGGGCTACGCCGGTGCTTTCCGTGTCGTGGCTGACGACACCGCACTGGGCGGCACCCTGGGCAAGTACGCGGTCGAGACGCTCAAGAGCAAGAACATCGCCGTGATCGATGACCGCACGGCCTATGGTCAGGGCGTGGCCGACGAGTTCGAAAAGGCCGCCCAGGCCGCTGGCGGCACCATCGTGGGACGCGAGTTCACCAACGACAAAGCCACCGACTTCAACGCCATCCTGACTTCCCTGAAGGCCAAGAAGCCCGACGTGGTGTTCTTCGGCGGTATGGACGCCGTGGCTGGCCCGATGCTCAAGCAGATGAAGCAACTGGGCATCAACGCCAAGTTCATGGGTGGCGACGGCATCTGCTCGAGCGCGCTGCCGCAACTGGCTGGCGATGGCCTGTCGGATGACCAGGTCTACTGTGCCGAAGCCGGTGGTGTGGAAGGTGAACAAAAGGCTGGCATGGAGAAGTTCCGCGCGGACTTCAAGGCCAAGTTCGGTGCCGAAGTGCAGGTGTATGCCCCGTACGTGTACGACGCCGTCAAGGTCATGGCCGACGCCATGGTCAAGGCCGGCTCGTCCGATCCGGCCCAGTACCTGCCGGCGCTGAAGGCCACCGACTACAAGGGTGTGACCGGCCAGATCGCCTTCGACGAAAAGGGCGACATCAAGAACGGTGCCCTGACGCTGTACACCTACAAGGGCGGTGCCCGTTCCGAACTGGCTGTGATCCGCTGATCCGCCGGGATGCGCGGGCACCGGTGCCTATCACCGGCCGCCCGCGGCCCCATCAAAAAAGCCTCCCGCACGGGAGGCTTTTTTTCTCGCCGGTGCCCTTTCAGCAGACTGGGCCCGGAGGGGCGCGGAGCCCGCCTTACTGGGCCGCCCAGCCACCGTCCATGTTCCAGGCCACGCCGCGCACGTTCGCCCCGGCCGGAGAGCACAGAAACACGGCAAGTTCGCCCAGTTCGTCGGGTGTGGTGAACTGCATGGACGGCTCTTTTTCACCCAGCAGCAGCTTGGTGGCTTCCTCGTTCGATAGGCCGAGCGCTGCAGCCTTGGCATCCACCTGCTTTTGCACCAAGGGTGTGAGCACCCAGCCGGGGCAGATGGCATTGCAGGTCACGCCAGTGGTGGCGTTTTCCAGGGCGGTCACTTTGGTCAGGCCCACCACACCATGTTTGGCGGCCACATAGGCCGACTTTTCCGCCGAGCCCACCAGGCCGTGCACCGAGGCCACGTTGATGATGCGTCCCCAGTTCGCGGCCTTCATGGCTGGCAGCGCCAGGCGGGTGGCGTGAAAGGCGCTGGACAGATTGATGGCGATGATGGCGTCCCAGCGCTCGACCGGGAAGTCTTCCACCTTCGCCACATGCTGGATCCCGGCGTTGTTGACCAGGATGTCGACCCTGCCGAAGCGCTCGGCGGCGGAGGCCATCATGGCTTCAATCTCGGACGGCTTGCTCATGTCGGCGCCGTGGTAGGCCACCTGGACGCCCAGGGCCGCGATCTCGGCCTGTGGGCCTTCGGCGTCCCCGAAGCCGTTGAGCACGATGTTGGCGCCCTGCCGGGCGAGCGCCTTGGCGATCCCCAGTCCGATCCCACTGGTGGAGCCGGTGACGAGGGCAGTCTTGTTCTTGAGCATCGGTAATCTCCAGTTCCATTACGATAGGTTGAACAGCAATCGCAGGCATTATCGACGGAGACCCGAGGGGATGGACCGCATCGCACAGGCACCCACACTGCAGCACATCGACGTCTCAGGCCCCGCCGCCCAGGCCGGGGACGTGCGGCGCATGGCGTGGTGGTTCTGGCCGAGCCGAGAGCCGGCCAGGTCCGTCGTGGTGTGTGTACATGGCCTGACGCGCCAGGGGCGGGACTTTGATGTTCTGGCCGGTGCGCTCTCCCATCAGGCGCACGTGGTGGCGGTCGATGTGGCTGGGCGCGGGCACAGCGACTGGCTGGCCGACCCCATGGGCTACCAGGTGCCGACCTATGCCGCCGATCTCGGCCAACTGCTGCATCACCTGCGCCAGCGCTTTCCCGGGTTGCCCGTGGACTGGGTGGGCACCAGCATGGGCGGGCTCATTGGCATGACACTGGCGGCGCAGCCGGCGCTGGCGCCCAGGCGGCTGGTGCTCAATGACGTCGGCCCAGTCATCGAGTGGGAGGCCCTGCGGCGCATTGCCGACTATCTGGGCCGTTCGCCCACGTTCAGCTCCGAAGCCGAGGGCGTGCGCTATCTGGTGCAGATTGCTGCCGGATTCGGTCTGCACAGCGATGCGGAGTGGCATGCGCTGTCGGCCCCCATGCTGCGGCTTCGCGAGGGTATCTGGGGCCTGCATTACGACCCCACCATCGCCGTGCCCGTCCAGGCCCTGATGGCGCTCGACGAAACCAGTTCCCGACAGGCCGTTCTGGCCGGGGAGGCGGCGCTCTGGGCACTGTATGACCGCATTGAGGCTCCGACGCTGTTGCTGCGCGGCGCCGATTCCGATCTGCTGACCCGCGAAACGGCGGACGCCATGTCCCGGCGTGGACCGAAGGCCCGCTGCGTGGAGTTTGCCTGTGTCGGCCATGCGCCGTCGCTGGTGCCGGCCGACCAGGTGGCCGCTGTCTGCGCCTTTCTTGACGCGGCCTGACAATGACGGCGGACAACGACATGAAAAGAACTTTTTCTTCCGCCATGGAGGCGCCTGCTGCCGACGGCAGTGCAGCACCCGCCGCGGCCAGGCCATCGGCCATCGTGGCGGCTACCGCAGCCAGCCTGCCGGCGGACAGCCAAGCGCTGGCCCGCGCCCGCGCATTCGCCGAACCGCTGCTGGCGTTCGAACAACTGGACACGGGCGAAAACATCCTGGCGCATGCCGATGCGGTGGCGGGCATTCTGCGGGACATCGGTGGTTCCGAGGCGATGCAGGCGGCGTCCTATCTGGTTTATGCCTGCCGCTATCTCAACCGGCCGCAGGAAGTGATCACCAAGGCTTTCGGCGAAAACTACGCTGCGCTAGCCATGGAGACCACCAAGCTGGTGCAGTTGCAGCACCAGGCGCGCGAGAAGGCGGCCGAGGTGCAGGCGCGCAAGGCCGAGGAGCGCCAGGTGGCCCAGGAACAGGCACTGCCCGGGAGCTCGTCGGCCAAGATGCCGGTGTCCGAGCTGGCGGCAAACCAGACCGAAAACGTGCGCAAGATGCTGCTGGCGTTTTCGCGCGACCTGCGGGTGGTCATGCTGCGACTGGCATCCCGGCTGCAGACGCTGCGCTACTTCGCCGCGACCAAAGGCGATCCGGGGGCCGCGCTGGCCAGCGAGTCGCTCAGTGTGTTCGCCCCGCTGGCCAACCGCCTGGGCATCTGGCAGATCAAGTGGGAGATGGAGGATCTGGCCTTCCGTTTCCTGGAGCCGCAGACCTACAAGGAGGTCGCGCGGCTGCTGGAGGACAAGCGCATCGAGCGCGAGCAGCATGTCGAGCAGGTGCGCAGCGAACTGGAAGCGTCGCTGCAGGCGCAAGGCATCCAGGCCAGCGTGCAGGGCCGGCCCAAGCACATCTACAGCATCGTCAAAAAGATGCGTGGCAAGTCGCTGGATTTCAGCCAGGTGTTCGACATCCGCGCCTTGCGGGTCGTGGTGCCGGCGGTGGACGACTGCTACGCGGTGCTGGCCTTGGTGCATGCCCGCTTCACGCCAGTCGCCGAGGAGTTCGACGACTACATCGCCAAGCCCAAGCCGAACGGCTACCAGTCTCTGCACACCGTGGTGCGCGATGCCCAGGGGCGCGCTTTCGAGATCCAGATCCGGACCCAGGCCATGCACGATCACGCCGAACATGGCGTGGCCGCCCACTGGGCCTACAAGGAGGCGGGCTCGAAAGGCTACGCAGGCGTGTCGGCCAGTTCGGAGTACGACGCCAAGATCGCGGTGCTGCGGCAACTGCTGGCTTGGGAACGGGACCTCAGCGGCGGCGGTCGCCACGATCTGTTCGACGACCGCATCTACGTGCTCACGCCCGATGCGGCGATTGTCGAGCTGCCACGCGGCGCCACGCCGGTGGACTTCGCCTACAGCGTGCACACCAGCCTGGGCCACCGCTGCCGAGGGGCCCGCGTCGACAACGCCATGGTGACGCTGAACACGCCGCTGCAGAACGGCCAGACGGTCGAGATCATCGCGGCGAAGGAGGGCGGACCGTCCCGCGACTGGCTCAACCCCGATCTGGGTTATCTGGTCGGGCACCGTGCCAAGAGCAAGGTGCGCGCCTGGTTCAATGCGCAGGCGCTGGAAGTCACCGTCGCCCGTGGCCGTGAAGTCGTGGAGAAACTGCTCCAGCGCGAAGGCAAGACGGCCGTCCGACACGATGACCTGGCGGCTGCATTGGGCTTGTCCTCGGCCCAGGAGCTGTTCGAGCAGGTGGGCAAGGACGAGCTCTCGCTCAAGGCCATTGAAGCGCAGCTGCGGCCCGCCGAGCCGGTCGAGGCGCCCGAGGTGCCGCTGCTGCGCAAGCCCCGGCGCCCCACCGATGCGGCGCCCGGCAGCGTGCTGGTGGTCGGGGTCGGGGCACTCATGACGCAACTGGCACGCTGCTGCCGGCCGGCGCCACCTGACGACATCTGCGGCTTTGTCACCCGTGGCAAGGGCGTGAGTGTCCACCGCTCGGACTGCACCGATTTCCGGCACCTGCAGCGCAAGCATCCGGACCGTGTGATCGAGGTGCAATGGGGCGATGCCGGGCAGGGCGCGCGCGATGGCAAGGGGCCGGTCTATCCGGTCGACGTGGCGGTGGAAGCCCAGGATCGCCAGGGCCTGTTGCGCGACATTTCCGATGTGTTCGCGCGCGAAAAGATCAATGTGATCGGGGTGCAGACCCAGTCGGTCAAAGGCGTGGCCTGGATGACGTTCACGATCGAGATCACCGACGCACGCCAGGTCGCGCGGGCCATGTCCGTGGTGGGCGATGTCTCGGGCGTGCGCATGGTGCGCCGCAAGTGAAGCTGGCCAGTCGAAAGCCCAAAAAGCCGTGCTATAATGCGAGCTTCGACACGATCGAAGGCGCGTAGCTCAGTTGGTTAGAGCACCACCTTGACATGGTGGGGGTCGTTGGTTCGAATCCAATCGCGCCTACCAAATGCCCAAAGCCCGGTTCTCCTGTGAGACCGGGCTTTTTTGTGTCCGTTTGGGCTTGTTGTTGAGTGGTTTGGGCTGTCGTTGGGGAATTGCGTCCATGACAGGGTTGCTGTCGCCTGGTGGCGGCTCTCGCGACGTCGGTAGGAGTTGGTGGGGCCGCCCCGCCGGCTGCAGAGCTTGCCGGTAGCGATGTGACGGGACGGTGATCCACAGGGTAAACCCATGCTGCGCCGCGGCGGGGCCTTCCTAGAATGTGGCGTATGCTCGGTTCATTCGGCATGGGCTGTGGCTCCCCTATCTGAGAAGGTTCCGTCAGTGCAAAAAAGCAAGGCTCCTGACAGTGGTGCGAAGACCGCATCCATTCGGGTGATCAAGAAGTACCCCAACCGGCGTCTCTACGACACCGACACCTCGTCGTACATCACCCTCACCGAGGTCAAGGCCCTGGTGATGGACAACGAGCTTTTCGTGGTGCGCGACGCCAAGAGCAACGAAGATCTCACGCGCAGCATCCTGCTGCAAATCATCCTGGAAGAAGAAACGGCCGGTGTGCCCATCTTCACCGAGCCGGTGCTGGCGAACATCATTCGCTTCTACGGGCATTCCATGCAGGACTTCATGGGGGCCTACCTGGAAAAGAACGTCCAGATCTTCATGGACCTGCAGTCCAAGATGTCCGAGCAGTCGAAGGGCCTCAATCCCGAGGTCTGGCAGCAGTTCATGAACGTGCAGTCGCCCATGATGCAGGGCATGATGGGGGCTTACTTGGAGCAGTCTCGCCACGCGTTCACGCAGATGCAGGACCAGATGCAGAAGAACAGCGAGCAGATGCTGGCAGCGCTCGGACTCAAGCGCTGAGTGCACTTCCGGGGCGGGTCTGAGACAATCCCGTCCCATCATGACAGAACCCCACATTTCATCGGGCGCTGCAGCGCCCAAGGTTGGCTTCGTTTCGCTTGGGTGCCCGAAGGCGCTCACAGACTCCGAACTCATCCTCACGCAACTGAGCGCCGAGGGCTACCAGACCAGCAAGACCTTCGACGGCGCCGATCTGGTGATCGTCAACACCTGCGGCTTCATCGACGATGCGGTCAAAGAAAGCCTGGACACCATCGGGGAGGCCTTGGCTGAAAACGGCAAGGTCATCGTGACCGGCTGCCTGGGGGCGCGGCAGGCCGAAGGCGGGCACAACCTGGTGGAGAGCATCCACCCGGCGGTGCTGGCCGTCACGGGCCCGCACGCCACGCACGAGGTGATGGAGGCCGTGCACAAACACCTGCCCAAGCCGCACGACCCGTTTGTCGATCTGGTGCCGGCCCAGGGCATCAAACTCACTCCGCGCCACTATGCCTACCTGAAGATCAGCGAGGGCTGCAACCACCGCTGCACCTTCTGCATCATCCCCAGCATGCGGGGCGATCTCGTCAGCCGCCCGGTGGGTGACGTGCTTGGCGAGGCGCGCCGCCTGTTCGAGGCGGGTGTCAAGGAACTGTTGGTGGTCAGCCAGGACACTTCGGCCTACGGTGTGGATGTCAAATACCGCACCGGTTTTTGGGATGGCAAGCCCGTGAAGACCCGCATGCTGGATCTGGTGCGCGAACTGGGCGAGCTGGCCAAGGGTTTTGGGGCCTGGGTGCGGTTGCATTACGTCTACCCCTATCCGCATGTCGACGAGGTGTTGCCGTTGATGGCTGAAGGTCTGGTGCTGCCCTATCTGGACGTGCCTTTTCAGCACAGCCACCCCGATGTGCTGCGGCGCATGAAGCGCCCGGCCAGTGGCGAGAAGAACATCGAACGTCTGCAGCGCTGGCGCGAGCTGTGTCCCGATCTGGTGATTCGCAGCACCTTCATTGCGGGCTTTCCGGGCGAGACCGAGGCGGAGTTCCAGCATTTGCTCGACTTTATGGAGGAGGCGCAGATCGATCGCGCGGGCTGCTTTGCCTATTCGCCGGTGGCCGGTGCTGCGGCCAACGACATTCCTGGCGCCGTGCCCGATGCCTTGCGCGAAGAGCGCCGTGCCCGGTTCATGGCGGTGGCCGAGCGGGTTTCCGCGCAGCGTCTGCAGCGGTACGTCGGAGCGACCATGCAGGTGCTGGTCGACTCGGCTCCGGGCATGGGCAAGAAGGGCGGGGTGGGGCGCTCCTATGCCGACGCCCCGGAGATCGATGGTGTTGTGCGGCTGTTGCCGCCCCAGAAGATCAGCAAGACACTCAAGATGGGTGAGTTCACCAAGGCGCGTATCGTGGCTGCTGAGGGACACGATCTGCTGGCGCTACCGATCTGACTTGCGAGGCCTGTTGGTTGCGGGAGAACTTGGAGGGTTTTTCCGCGACCGTAGGCTGGCAGGCTTGCCAAAGAGTAATGCTGGTGCAGCTTGGTAAGGGGCAAAACAAAAAGGCTTGCCGATGGGTATCGGCAAGCCTTTGCATTTTTGGTGCCCAAGAGAGGACTCGAACCTCCACGCCTCTCGGCGCTAGTACCTGAAACTAGTGCGTCTACCAATTCCGCCACCTGGGCATCTCAGGAAGCTCGCATTATAGCTCGGTTTTTTGGTTATTCGGAAGTCCTGGCCGGATTTTCTGCATGTCGGCAGCAGGTGTCTGGTCTGCGTGAAAAAAGAAAAAGGGCTTGCCGCTTCGAAGCTGGCAAGCCCTTATGATGGTGGTGCCCAAGAGAGGACTCGAACCTCCACGCCTCTCGGCGCTAGTACCTGAAACTAGTGCGTCTACCAATTCCGCCACCTGGGCATCTCAGGAAACAGCTATTCTAGCAGTTGAAAACAGCATCAAAGCCATAGTGAACGAAAAAAACAGCCTGCTGGCCGAATTTGAAGGCATCGTCTCCGGTCACCGTGATGGACACGGTTTTGTGATCCGCGATGACGGACAGCCCGACATCTATCTTCCTTCCAACGAAATGCGAGCGGTCCTGCACAAAGATCGCGTCAAGGCCCGCATCGTGCGGCTGGATCGCAAGGGTCGCCCCGAAGGCCGGGTCACCGAAATCATTGAACGCTCGGATGCGCCCATCATCGGCCGGTTGCTGCAGGAAAGCGGTGTCTGGCTGGTGGCGCCGGAAGACAAGCGCTATGGGCAGGATGTGCTCATTCCCAAAGGTGCTACCGGTTCCGCCAAGGCGGGCCAGGTGGTGGTGGTTGAGCTGACGGAACCGCCCGCGCTCTACGGTCAGCCCGTGGGGCGGGTCAAGGAAGTGCTGGGGGAGATCGACGATCCCGGCATGGAGATTGAAATTGCGGTGCGCAAATATGGCGTGCCACACCAGTTTTCCGAAGCGGCCATGGCCGAAGCCCGGGCGCTGCCCGACAAGGTGCGCCCGACCGATTTGCGGCAGCGCGTGGATTTGCGTGATGTGGCCCTCGTGACCATCGACGGCGAAGATGCGCGCGACTTCGACGATGCCGTGTACTGCGAACCGGCCAGGGTGGGCCGGGCCAAGGGCTGGCGCCTGTTGGTGGCGATTGCCGACGTGAGCCACTACGTCAAAACGGGCGCCCCCATCGACGTCGACGCCTACGACCGCGCCACGTCGGTCTATTTCCCGCGCCGCGTCATTCCCATGCTGCCGGAGAAGCTCTCCAACGGCCTGTGCTCGCTCAATCCCGACGTGGACCGCCTGTGCATGGTCTGCGACATGCTCATCAACGCCAAGGGCGAGATCCACGCGTACCAGTTCTATCCGGCGGTGATGCACAGCCACGCACGCTTCACCTACACCGAAGTGGCGGCGATCCTGCAGAACACGCGCGGCCCCGAGGCGCAGAATCGCAAACCGCTGGTGCCGCACCTGTTGAATCTTCACGATGTCTACCGTGCGCTGCTGGCGGCCCGTCAGAAGCGCGGGGCGGTGGACTTCGAGACCGTGGAGACGCAGATCGTCTGCGACGAATCGGGTCGGATCGACAAGATCGTGCCCCGTACCCGCAACGACGCGCACAAGCTCATCGAAGAGTCGATGCTGGCGGCCAACGTCTGCTCGGCCGACTTCATTGGCCAGAGCAAGCATGCCGGCCTGTTCCGGGTGCACGAAGGGCCCACGCCGGAAAAGCTCGAGACGCTGCGCAACTACCTCAAGTCCATGGGCGTGTCCCAGACCGTGAGCGAACGGCCCCATCCCTCCGAATTCCAGCAGATCGCCAGTGCCACGAAGGACCGGCCCGACGCTCAGCAGATCCACACCATGCTGCTGCGTTCGATGTCGCAGGCCATTTACACACCCATGAACGAAGGGCATTTCGGTCTGGCGTTCGAGGCTTACACGCACTTCACCAGCCCGATCCGGCGCTACCCCGATCTGCTGGTGCATCGGGTGATCAAGGCCATTCTGCTCAAGCAGCGCTACCAGCTCCCGGCCTTGCCGACGCCGGGCGAGGCGCACGCCAAGCTCAGCAAGCGGCTGGCCAGCCGTGCCAAGGCGCCCACCCAGCAGCCGGTCAAGAAGCCCTCGGGCGAGGTGCTGGCCTGGCAGGCAGCCGGTCTGCATTGCAGCGCGAACGAGCGCCGCGCCGACGAAGCCAGCCGCGACGTGGAAGCCTGGCTCAAGTGCAAGTACATGCGCGAGCATCTGGGCGAAGAGTTCAGCGGCGTGGTGACCGCTGTCACCAGCTTCGGACTCTTTGTCACGCTCGACGCCATGTATGTGGAGGGGCTCATCCACATCACCGAGCTTGGCGGGGAATATTTCCGTTTCGACGAGGCGCGTCAGGAGCTGCGCGGCGAGCGCACCGGGATCCGCTATTCACTCGGCACACGGGTGCAGGTGCAGGTCAGCCGGGTCGATCTCGATGGCCGGCGCATCGACTTCCGTCTGGTGGGTGGCGACGAGGATGTGCTGCTGCGGGCGATGCGCGACAAGAGCGGGCACGGTGGTGCAGGCCAGGACGAGCGAGGCAAGGCCGCGCGCCACGATGCGGGTGCCCGCCGGTCGCCGGGTAAAAAGGCCCCCAAAGGCGCGGGGCCCTCGGCGACTGTGTCTGGGGTCGCTCCTGGCCAGAATGCGGCGGGCAAGAAGGCTGCACGCCCGTCCGCCAAGTCGCGGCGCGGCCGGCGCTGAGTTGGCGTCGCCTCGGGGGACAATGCGCCGATGCAAGTTCTGGATTTCCTGCTCAAAACCCTGTTTTTCTTTCTGATCGGGGCGGCTTTGCTGCGTGCCTGGATGAACCAGTGGCGCATCCAGATGTCCGTGCAGCCGGGGCGTTTCGTGATCGCAGCCACCGACTGGCTGGTCAAGCCCTTGCGGCGCCTGCTGCCGCGGGCGCTCATGCAGAGTCGTATCGACTGGGGCAGTCTGCTGGCGGCAATGCTGATGGCGCTGGCTTACGCCGGGCTCTGGCTGGCCATCGTCGTTCAGGGCGGCAGCACGGTCCTTGCTGCCGCTACCCTGTGGCTGGCCATCGGGATTTTGGCCTTGAAGATGCTGGCGTTTGTGGTGTTGCAGGGTCTGATGCTGCTGCTGTTGCTGTACGCCGTGCTGTCCTGGGTGCAGCCGCAGGCGCCAGCGATGTCGGTGCTGGAGCGATTGTGCGGCCCCCTGCTGCGGCCGGTGCGCCGGTTCGTTCCCACGGTGGGCGGGCTGGATCTGTCGGTGCTCGTTCTGCTGGTGCTGCTGCAGGTGGGGTTGATTGTCCTGAACTGATTCAGACGCTCAGCCCTGGGCGGCCAGCCAGCCGGCGACCATGGGTCGTCCCGGATGGTTCTGCGACCATTGCTCGGCATGCAGTCCGTGGCGGTGTACTGCCGTGGCAACAGTGGTGAGCAGTGTCTCGTCGTCCAGGTTGTCAGGGATGGCCGCCAGTGCGGCCCCGATCAGGCCGGCCAGCACATCGCCTGTGCCTGCCGTGGCCAGCGCCGGATCGCCGCTGGCATTGATCAGGGGCGGCAGCCGGGGGGTGGCCGACACCGTGCCCGAGCCCTTGAGCACACAGACGGTACCCCAGGTCTCGCTCAGCGTGCGCGCGGCCTGCAGGCGATTGCCCATGATCTGTGTAGTGCTGGATCCGAGCAGGCGGGCGGCTTCAAGCGGATGCGGTGTCATTACCGTCACAGCGTCGCGCTGTCGGCGTTGCTTCAGTTGCCTCCCCAGCGCCGGGCTTTCAGCGATGCGGTTGAGCGCGTCGGCGTCCAGGACGAGGCGCGGAGCGTGTTCCAGCAGGCCGGGCAGCACGGCCTCCACCGCTTCACCGCCGCCGCAGCCGCAAACCACGCAAGCGTGTGCCAGCAAGGTGGGATTGAGCAGGGTGTCGGGCTGGCGAAGCATCAGTTCAGGACTGGCAGGGTCCCAGGCGATGGGGTGCTGGGTGTCGGCGAGCAAGCCCACAAAGACGCGCCCGGCGCCCGCGTGCAGGGCCGCACGACCGGCGAGCAGGGCGGCGCCCACCATGCTGGCGCCGTTGAGGTCGATGTGTTGGCCGCCCAGGACGATCACATCGCCTTGACGCCCTTTGTGTGTGGCGTGTGGGCGGGTGGGTGTTGCGTGCTCGGGCACAAAGAGCCGGGCGTCCGGCGTCGCTGTCGGAGGCTGGATACCGAGCTCGTCGAACCAGACGGTGCCAGCGGCATCACGGCCATCTGCCGTGAACAGGCCGGGCTTGAGTGTGAGCAGACTCAGGGTGTGCCGTGGTCCGGGGGGCGTTCGGGGCAGGCCCCCGTTGCTCCAGGCGGCACCGGTGTCGCCGTCCAGCTGGCTGGGCACGTCGACGCAGAGCACGGTTGCCGAGGTCTGCCGCAATTGCTGCAGGTGCTCGGCCAGGCGTCCCTCTGGGCGGCGGCGGGCGCCGATGCCGAGCAAAGCATCGATGGCCAGGTCGAATTCCTCAGGCGGGTGCTCGGACACGGCCAGGCCGGAGGCCTGAAGCTGCTGCCAGGCGTTGGCGGCATCATCAGGCAGGCGGTCCGGCTCACCGCAAAAGGTCACGGTGATTTGTGTGCCCGTGTGGCGGGTCCTGTGCCATTGATGCAGACGGCTTGCCGCCATCAGGCCGTCGCCGCCGTTGTTGCCGGGGCCGCAGGCCACCCAGACATGGCGGGCGTGTGGAGCCAAGGCCAGTGCCAGCTCGGCCACGGCCGTGCCGGCGCGGGCCATCAGGGTGTGTGCGGGGAGCGCGGCTGCGGCATCGTGCTCGATCAGGCGTGTGGCGGAAGCGAGAAAGAGGGGCTCGGGGGACGGTCCGGGAACGCGGCGCATGGGGTGGTCGGCAGATGCTATAATCGATAGGCTTTGCTGAGTGCTGGCTGCCATTGGGGCGGTCAGCGCCAAGCAGGGAAATCGCAAGCCGGTCCATCCAGGTGTTGCCCGTGCGCCAGGCGCAGGGTGATCGGGGCCGGATTTTAGACCCAACCTTCGGAAAGAAATCCCATGTCTATCTCCATGCGCGAAATGCTGGAAGCCGGTGTCCACTTCGGCCACCAGACCCGCTTCTGGAACCCCAAGATGGCTCCGTACATCTTCGGTTCCCGCAACAAGATCCATATCGTCAACCTCGAAAAGACGCTGCCGCTGTTCGAGGAGGCCCAGAAGTTCGTGCGTCAGCTGTCGGCCAATCGCGGCACCATCCTGATGGTGGGCACCAAGCGCCAGTCGCGCGACATCGTGGCCCAGGAAGCCCGCCGTGCCGGCGTGCCCTTCGTTGATCAGCGTTGGCTGGGTGGCATGCTGACCAACTTCAAGACGGTCAAGACCTCCATCAAGCGCCTCAAGGACATGCAGGCTCAGAAGGAATCCGGTCTGGACAGCATGAGCAAGAAGGAACAGCTCATGTTCAATCGCGAAATGGAAAAGCTGGAAAAAGACATCGGTGGCATTCAGGACATGAACGCTCTGCCCGATGCTATCTTCGTGATCGACGTGGGCTTCCACAAGATTGCGGTGCTCGAAGCCCAGAAGCTGGGTATCCCGCTGGTGGGCGTGGTCGATACCAACCACTCGCCGGCTGGCATCGATTACGTGATTCCTGGCAACGACGACTCGGCCCGCGCCGTGGCGCTGTACGCCCGTGGCATTGCTGACGCCATCATCGAAGGCCGCTCGAACGTGGTCACCGACATCGTCAAGGCGGCCGGCGAAGGCAGCGACGAATTTGTCGAAGTCCAGGAAGACGCGGCCGCCTGAGGCGGGCTTTCTTCCCCGGATTCGTCCGGCAAGGAGGGGCTCGTGTAGCCCCTTTTTTGCAAGCATCCCCGAACACCATTTGTCCGCCGGCCACTCGGTCACGGGCTTGAAGGAGAACTGAACATGGCAATTACCGCAAGCATGGTTGGCGAACTGCGCGCCAAGACCGATGCCCCCATGATGGAATGCAAGAAGGCGCTGACCGAAGCCGATGGCGACATGGTCAAGGCCGAAGAGATCCTGCGCGTCAAGCTGGGCACCAAGGCCGGCAAGGCCGCCAGCCGTGTGACCGCTGAAGGCGTGGTGGCGTCCTTCATCGATGGCAGCACCGGTGCGTTGATCGAAGTCAACTGCGAAACCGACTTCGTGACCAAGAACGACAGCTTCCTGGCGCTGGCGAATGCGGCTGCCAAGCTGGCTGCTGAAAACAATCCCGCTGACGTGGCCGCTCTGGGTGCCTTGCCCTACGAGCAGGAAACCTACGGCCCGACCCTGGAAGAAGTGCGCAAGGGTCTGATCGGCAAGATCGGCGAAAACATGTCGTTCCGCCGCTTTCAGCGCTGGTCTGCTGGCAGCAAGCTGGTCAGCTACCTGCATGGCACGCGCATTGGCGTGATGGTCGAGTTCGATGGCGACGCGGTGGCTGCGAAGGACGTGGCCATGCACATTGCAGCCATGAAGCCGGTGGCGCTGTCGTCGGCCGACGTGCCCGCTGATCTGATCGCCAAAGAGCGTTCGGTGGCCGAGCAGAAGGCTGCTGAATCCGGCAAGCCTGCTGACATCGTCGCCAAGATGGTTGAAGGTTCGGTGCAGAAGTACCTCAAGGAGGTCTCGCTGCTGAATCAGGTCTTCGTGAAGGCTGCTGACGGCAAGCAGACCGTCGAGCAGTACCTGAAGTCGGCGGGCACCACCGTCAAGGGTTTCACCCTGTATGTGGTGGGTGAAGGCATCGAGAAGAAGGTGGACGATTTTGCTGCCGAAGTGGCTGCCCAGGTGGCTGCCGCCAAGGGCGCCTGACGTCCTGCTGGCCGGGTGGCCCCTCTGGGCCCCGGCCTTTGCCTCCGATACGGGCCGCAAGGCCCGTTGTCGTATCTGCGTCCGTCCGGAGCATCCGGGGCGGATGCCATTTTTTACGTTGCATGCGGGTTTCCGGTCGCTGGTTGCCGTCCGTGCATCGCTACACTAGCTGGTTGTTTTCTCCTTCATCCGATCCAGGGATTCCGCGCTCATGCCTGCCTACCAACGCATTCTCCTCAAGCTTTCGGGCGAAGCCCTCATGGGCGACGATGCCTTCGGCATCAACCACGGCACTATCGTGCGCATGGTCGAGGAGGTTGCGGAGGTCACGCGTCTGGGGGTGCAGGTCGCGGTCGTCATCGGTGGTGGCAACATCTTCCGTGGCGTGGCCGGGGGGTCTGTGGGCATGGACCGGGCCACGGCCGACTACATGGGCATGCTGGCCACGGTGATGAACTCGCTGGCGCTGGCCGACACCATGGAAAAAGCCGGCTTGGTGGCGCGGGTGATGTCGGCCATTGCCATCGAGCAGGTGGTCGAGCCCTACGTGCGCCCCAAGGCGCTGCAGTACCTGGAAGAAGGCAAGGTGGTCATTTTTGCCGCGGGTACGGGCAATCCGTTTTTCACCACCGACACCGCGGCGGCCCTGCGCGGGGCCGAAATCGGTGCGCAGATCGTGCTCAAGGCCACCAAGGTGGATGGCGTCTACACGGCGGACCCCAAGAAAGACCCTTCTGCCACGCGTTATGCCTCCATCACCTTCGACGAGGCCATGGGCAAAAATCTGCAGGTCATGGACGCGACGGCCTTCGCGCTTTGCCGTGACCAGAAGCTGCCGATCAAAGTGTTCTCGATCTTCAAGCCCGGGGCTTTGCGCAACGTGGTGCTGGGTGGGGACGAGGGCACTCTGGTGCACGTCTGAGCGCGGCAGAACAACAACCCATTCAGGAGCTTTCATGAGCAGCATTCCCGAGATTCGCAAGACCGCTGAACACAAGATGCAGCAGTCGCTGGAGGCCTTGAAGGCCAGCCTTGCCAAGATCCGCACGGGTCGGGCCAATCCGCAGATCCTGGACACGGTGCATGTCGATTACTACGGGTCCATGCTGCCACTGTCGCAGGTGGCCAATCTGTCGCTGCTCGATTCACGCACCATCGGGGTGTCGCCGTGGGAAAAGGGCCTGGGAGCCAAGATTGAAAAGGCCATTCGTGAATCCGATCTGGGTCTCAATCCCCAGAGCCAGGGCGATCTGATCCGGGTGCCGATTCCGCCGATGACGGAAGAGCGTCGTCGCGAGCTGACCAAGGTGGTCAAGCACGAAGGCGAAAACGCCAAGGTGGCGATCCGCAACCTGCGGCGCGATGCCAACGAGCACGTCAAGAAGCTGCTCAAGGACAAGCTGGTTTCCGAAGACGATGAGCGTCGCGCGCAAGATGACGTGCAAAAGCTGACGGACCGCATGATCGTCGAGGTGGACAAGCTCGTGGCCGCCAAGGACCAGGACATCATGGCGGTCTGATCCGCCCGCTCATGTCGTTGTCGCAACGTCCCGATTCGCGCTTGTCCGGCCCCGCTGCCTCCGTCCCGCACCACGTGGCCGTTGTCATGGATGGCAACGGTCGGTGGGCGAAAAAGCGCCTGCTTCCCCGAGTTGCCGGGCACAAACAGGGCGTCGAGGCGTTGCGCCGTCTGGTGGAGCTGTGCATAGAGCGCGGCATCGCGGTGCTGACGGTGTTTGCGTTTTCCTCCGAAAACTGGAAGCGCCCGGAGGACGAAGTGTCGGGCCTGATGGACCTGCTGGCCCTCGCTCTGTCGCGGGAGGTTCCTTCGCTGGACCGTCACGGTGTCCGCCTGCATTTCCCCGGTGATCGCAGTGGTCTGTCCGCGAAGGTGGTCCAAGGGCTGGAGCAGGCCGAGCGGCAGACTGCTGGGAACAGCCGGCTAGTGCTCAACGTGTGTTTCAACTACGGCGGCCGCTGGGACATCGTGCAGGCGGCGCGCCAATTGGCTGCCGAGGGGGCGCCGATCACCGAAGCTTCGCTGGGTGAACGCACCGCGCTGGCCCATGTGGGCGACCCCGACCTGCTCATCCGCACCGGGGGCGAGTTGCGCATCAGCAATTTTCTGCTCTGGCAATGTGCCTATGCCGAGCTCTATTTCTCTTCCTGTCTCTGGCCGGAGTTCGATGCGCAGGAACTGGACCGCATCCTGGCCGATTTTGCGCGGCGCGAACGGCGTTTCGGCCTGACGTCCGAGCAGCTTCCGCAGGCCCAGGCCGAGCCCCGCCATGCTTAAACAGCGGGTCATTACGGCGCTGGCACTCTTGGCGGTTCTGTTGCCCGCGTTGTTCTACCCGTCTTTCGAACCGTTTGCGGCCTTGTCGCTGGTGCTGATCGTCGCTGCCGGGTGGGAGTGGGCGCGGCTCAACGGCTGCGGAACCACCGCCAGTCTCCTCTGTGGCGCTGGCCTGGGGGGCGTGCTGGCGCTCGGCTGGTCGCTCGGGGTGCTGGACATGGCATGGCCTGGTCTGTGGGGTGCCGCGGGGGGGATCTGGCTGGTGCTTGCCATCGTGGTCCTGCGCCAGGGGGTGGCTGCCTGGTCAAAGTGGCCATCAGGGGTGCGCGTCGTGGGTGGGCTCGTGCTCATCGGTTGTGCCTGGTTGGCCTTGGTGCAGGCGCACAAGGCGGGTATTTCTTTTCTGCTCTCGGTGCTGACCCTGGTCTGGGCGGCGGACATCGCGGCGTACTTCGGGGGCCGCGCCCTGGGGCGGCGCAAGCTGGCGCCCGCCATCAGTCCGGGGAAAACCTGGGAAGGCGTCTACAGCGGTGTGGCGGGCGTGTGCCTGCTGGCCTTGCTGTGGTGCGCGCTGGATGCGAGGGGCGTCGGATCGGCCAACAGCCTGTTCGGTCAGCTCTGGGCGAAAGGCCCGCTGCTGGCGGTGCTGGCCATCGCGGTGCTGACGGCGATGAGCGTCGTTGGCGATCTGTTCGAGTCGCTGGTCAAGCGCAGTGCGGGCATGAAGGATTCGAGCGGGCTGCTGCCGGGGCACGGTGGTGTTCTGGATCGTGTGGACGCGCTGCTGCCTGTGTTGCCGTTGGCCATGCTCTTTGTTTCCTTTTCATGACGGACCGCTTCCAACTCGTCACGGTTCTCGGCTCCACGGGCTCGATCGGCACCAGCACGCTGGATGTGATGGCCCGGCATCCGGACCGCTACCGTGCTTTTGCCCTGACGGCGGCATCGCAGGTCGATGCCTTGTTTGATCAGTGTCTGCGTTTTCAGCCGCGTTTCGCGGTCCTGGCCGATCCGGTACGGGCAGGGGTGTTGAGCGATCGTCTTCGGGCGGCCGGCTCGGCCACCGAGGTGCTGGCCAGCGCGCAAGCGCTCTGTGATGTCAGTGCAGCCCCCGAGGTCGATGCGGTCATGGCTGCCATTGTGGGGGCGGCTGGGCTGGCACCGAGCCTGGCGGCGGCCCGCGCGGGCAAACGCCTGTTGCTGGCGAACAAAGAGGCGCTGGTTGTGGGGGGCGATCTCTTCATGGCGGCCGTGCGCCAGGGCGGGGGCACGCTTTTGCCGATCGACAGCGAGCATTCGGCCGTGTTCCAGTCGCTGCCGGATGATCCGGCAGCGTGGGCGATGCGCGTCGACAAGATCGTGTTGACCGCGTCGGGCGGGCCATTTCGCGAACGTGATCCCGGCACACTCGCTGCCGTCACGCCTGAGGAGGCCTGTGCCCATCCCAACTGGGTGATGGGCCGCAAGATTTCCGTCGACTCGGCCACCATGATGAACAAGGCGCTGGAGGTCATCGAGGCGCATTACCTGTTCGGCATGGCGCCGGAGCGCATCGAGGTGGTGATCCATCCCCAGAGCGTGATCCACTCCATGGTGCAGTTCCATGATCGCTCGGTGGTGGCGCAGCTCGGCACGCCTGACATGCGGGTGCCGATCGCGTATGGCCTGTCGTGGCCCGCGCGCATCGAGTCCGGTGCTGCGGCGCTGGATTTCGCCACGCTGGGGGCGCTGACTTTCCAGCCGCCCGATCCGGCCCGCTTTCCGGGACTGGGCCTGGCCTGGGAGGCCATGAAGGGGCCGACCGGAACGACGGCGGTGCTCAATGCGGCCAACGAGGTGGCCGTCGCGGCTTTTCTGGACAGGCGGCTGCGCTTCGACCAGATCCACCGCATCAACCATGCAACTTTGCAGGCCCTAACGTTCTCCAAGCCGGATTGTCTGGATGACCTGCTGGCCCTGGATGCGCAGGCGCGGACGCAGGCGCAGGCCGAGGTGCTGCGCTGCGCCTGCTGACCCCTGCCCGGGTTGCGGGGGGCTGGAGCGGTGTGCGCCTGACGGGGCCTGCTTTCTGAAGGAATCAAAGGGATGGAGCTTCTGGCATGACGACTGTGATCGCTTTCATCGTGGCACTGGGCCTGCTCATCGCGGTGCACGAATACGGCCATTACCGCGTGGCGGTGGCATGCGGCGTCAAGGTGCTGCGCTTCTCGATCGGTTTTGGCAAGCCGCTGCTGCGCTGGCGGCGCCAGGGCAGTCCGACAGAATTTGTCATCGGGGCGCTGCCGCTGGGGGGTTATGTGCGCATGCTCGATGAGCGCGAGGCACCGGTAGACCCGGCAGAGCGTCACCTGGCTTTCAACACCCAACCGCTGCGCAAACGGGCGGCCATCGTGGCCGCTGGGCCATTGGCCAACCTGCTGCTGGCTGTTGTGCTGTACGCGGCAGTGAACTGGAGTGGGGTGCAAGAACCGAAGGCGGTGCTGTCGAGCCCGGTTGTCGGCTCGCTGGCCGAGCGCGCGGGCTTGCGTGGCGGCGAGTGGGTGACCCAGATGGCGGCGGCCGACGGTGCGCCCGAGGCGGTGCGGTCGTTCGAGCATCTGCGCTGGCAGTTGACCCAGGCTGCGCTCTCCGGTGAGGACGTGACGCTCTGGGTTGGCCGATCAGAGGCTGAAGCCGGGCATCCGCGGGTGCTGCCCCTGTCCACCCTGGCCGTACGCGATGCCGACGCCCAGCTTTTTCAGCGCATCGGCATTCTGCTGCCGTGGTCGGCGCCGGTTATGGGCGAGGTCATGGCCGGCGGCGCGGCGGAAGCGGCCGGGCTGCGGCCTGGAGATGAGGTGGTGGCTGTCAATGGCCGCCCGGTGGCCGATGCCCAGCAACTGCGCACCCTGATCCGCTCGGCGGTCGGTCCGGCAGGGCAGGGCGTCGAGCAGACCTGGGATCTGCGCCGCGGCGGCGGGGCCTTGCAGGTCAAGGTGCAACCGGTGCCAGTCGAACAGTCCGGCGTCTGGACGGCTCGGGTCGGTGCCTACATTGGGGCCGAGCCCGCCATGACCCTGGTACGTCTGGGTTTGGTGGAGGGCCTGGGTCAGGCAATCAACCGCACCTGGGAGGTGTCGTGGCTCACCCTGAAGATGATGGGTCGCATGCTGATCGGCGAGGCCTCGATCAAGAATCTCTCCGGTCCGCTGACCATTGCCGACTATGCCGGCAAGTCGGCCAGTCTCGGACTGTCCTCCTATCTGGTGTTCCTGGCGCTCATCAGCATCAGTCTGGGGGTGCTCAATCTCCTGCCGCTGCCGGTCCTCGATGGGGGGCACCTGATGTATTATCTTTGGGAGGGTGTGACCGGTCGCAGCGTTTCTGACGTCTGGATGGAGCGCCTGCAACGAGGAGGTGTCGCGATCCTGCTGGCACTCATGGGCGTTGCCCTGTTCAACGATATGACCCGGTTGGTCGCGGGTTGAAAACCATTCCACACATGATTCGAAAGAGCAGCCTGCGTGTCCTGGCTCTGGGCACCTTGTTCTACCTGTCCTCGGCCACCCAGACATGGGCCGTCGAACCGTTCACGCTGCGAGACATCCGTGTCGAGGGCCTGCAGCGGGTCGAGCCGGGGACCGTATTTGCGTCGCTGCCTTTCCGGGTTGGCGAACAGTACAGCGATGACAAAGGCACGGCAGCGATCCGTTCGCTGTTCGGTCTGGGCCTGTTCTCGGACGTTCGCTTGCAGGTCGAGGGCGGCGTACTCGTTGTCATCGTGGAAGAGCGTCCTTCGGTGGCGGACGTGAGCTTTTCGGGCATCAAGGAGTTCGACGAAGAGACGATCCGCCGCGCTCTGCGCGATGTGGGCCTGACCGATGGTCGCCCCTACGACAAGGTGCTGGTCGACCGCGCCGAGCAGGAGCTCAAGCGCCAGTACCTCAGCCGCAGCATGTACGCCGCATCGGTGGTGACCACGGTCACGCCGGTCGAGCGCAACCGAGTGAACATCAGCTTCACCGTGACCGAAGGCGACGTGGCCAAGATCGGTGAAATCCGCGTCGTGGGCAATCAGGCGTTTTCTGACAGCACCCTGCGCGACCTGTTCGAGCTGAACACCGGTGGCTGGATGAGCTGGTACACCAAGTCCGACCGCTACTCGCGGGCCAAGCTCAATGCCGACCTGGAATCGCTGCGTTCGTACTACCTGAGCCGCGGCTTCATCGACTTCCGCATCGACTCGACCCAGGTGGCAATCGACCCGGGCAAGGAGCAGCTCAGCCTGATCATCAATGTCACCGAAGGCAACCGCTTCGTGGTTTCCGGGGTGCGCCTGGAAGGGCAGTACCTGGACAAGGAAGACGCATTCAAGTCACTGGTCACGATCAAGCCCGGCGAGGCCTACAACGCCGAGTCCGTGGCCGCGACGGTGCGGGCCTTCAACGATTACTATGCCGCGTTCGGCTACGCTTTCTCCCAGGTGGATGCGGTGCCCGAGATCAACCGCACCAGCAATGAAGTGAACCTGGTGCTGCGTGGCCAGCCGTCCCGCCGCGTCTATGTGCGTCGCATCCAGGTCGAAGGCAACAACCGCACGCGCGACGAAGTGATCCGTCGCGAGTTCCGTCAGTTTGAATCGGCATGGTATGACGGGGACCGGATCCGTCTGTCCCGTGACCGTGTGGACCGTCTGGGCTTCTTCACCGAGGTCAGCGTGGACACGCAACCTGTGGTGGGTACGCCGGATCAGGTCGACCTCGTGATCAACGTGGTGGAGCGCCCGACCGGCAACCTGTCCATCGGTGCGGGTTACTCGCAGGCCGACAAGCTGTCGTTCCTGGCGAGCATCAAGCAGGAAAACGTGTTCGGTACCGGTAACTACCTGGGCCTGGACGTCAACACCAGCGAATACAACCGTCAACTGGTGCTGAGCACCACCGATCCGTACTTCACCCAGGACGGTATCTCCCGCACGCTCGACATCTATCACAAGAGCACACGGCCCTACGATGCCCAAGGAGGCGATTACGAGATCGCCACACCCGGTGTCGGCATCCGCTTCGGCGTGCCGTTCAGCGAAGTCGATACCGTCTACTTTGGCCTGGGGGCCGAGCGTGTGAAGGTCAAGGAAGGCAACGAACTGCCTGTTGCCTATCTCGACCAGGGCGGCACCTACATTCCGGCGACCATTGGCTGGACTCGCGATGCCCGAGACAGCGCCCTCGTGCCGACCCGTGGGCGTCTGCAGCGCTTCAACACCGAAATCGGGGTAGGGGGTGACCGCAAGTACACCAAGCTGAACTATCAGTTCCAGCAATATGTGTCGCTGTCGCCGCGCTACACCCTGGCCTTCAACGCCGAACTGGGCTGGGGCAAGGGCATGGGCAACCACGACTTCCCGGTGTTGCGCAATTTCTATGGCGGCGGGCTGGGCTCGGTGCGGGGCTTTGAACAGGGCACGCTGGGGCCACAGTCCGACGTCATCGGTTCGGACACGGGCGAGCGTGTGAGCATCGGCGGCGCCAAGAAAGTGGTGCTGAACACCGAGTTCATCGCGCCGTTCCCGGGGGCTGGCAACGACCGCACCTTGCGCTGGTTCGGTTTCTTCGACGTTGGCAACATCTACGGCGAAAACGAAAAGGTCGATGCATCGACACTGCGGGCATCGGTCGGTGTCGGCCTCAGCTGGATTTCCCCCATCGGGCCGCTGCGCTTCGCCTATGCGAGACCGGTGCGCAAGTTCGACGGCGACCAAATCCAGAAATTCCAGTTTCAGATCGGGACATCATTTTGAAGATTCGTTTCTCTTTTCTGGCGATCAGGGCAGCACTGTCCGGACTGTTGCTGCTGGTGGCTGCGGGTGCCTTGCACGCCCAGGAATTCCGCGTCGGTTTTGTCAGCACCGAACGTTTGCTGCGCGAGGCGCCGCAGGCCAAGGCCGCACAGACCAAGCTCGAACAGGAATTCGCCAAACGCGAGAAGGAAGTGCAGGGTCTGGCGAGCCAGCTCAAGGCCGCTTCAGAAAAGTTCGAGCGTGAGGCTCCCACGCTGCCGGAAAGCCAGCGGGTGGCGCGCCAGCGTCAATTGGTGGATCAGGACCGCGATTTCCAGCGCAAGCAGCGCGAGTTCCAGGAAGATGTGTCGCTGCGACGCAATGAAGAGCTTCAGCAAGTGCTGGAAAAAGCCAACCGGGTCATCAAGCAGGTGGCCGAGGCTGAAAAGTACGACCTGATCCTTCAGGAAGCGGTGTACATCCATCCGCGCCACGACATCACCGACAAGGTGCTTGCCGGCTTGAGCAACCTCAAGTAACCCCGCATGACCATCACCCTGGGGCGCATCGTCGCCGAACTGGGCGGCCGCCTGGTTGGTGACGGGTCGAGGGAGATCTCCGGGCTGGCGTCGCTGGCTGCGGCGCGGGTCGGGGAGCTGTCCTTCGTGTCGCATCCGCGCTACGCGGGTCTGCTGGCCGATTGCCGGGCCTCAGCCGTGATCGTGCCTTCCTCGCTGGAAGCGCAAGGCCAGGCGCTGGGCGCCTGTGTCGTCGCGGATGATCCCTATCTGTACTTCGCCCGTTTGACCCAATGGTGGCGCCGGCAACACGAAGCAGGGGTGGCACCGGCCGTGGATGCCACAGCCCACATCCATCCCGAAGCCCATATTGGCGTGGATGTGTCCGTCGGCCCCTTCGCCGTGATCGGAGCCCGTGCCGTGGTCGGTCCGGGTGCTCGCATCGGCGCCCACAGCGTGCTGGGCGATGACACTGTGGTGGGCGCGGGTACGCGCATCGCTCCGCGGGTGACGGTGGGTGATGGCTGCCGCATCGGTGAGCGCTGCATCCTGCACCCCGGCGTGGTGATCGGGGCCGATGGCTTTGGTTTTGCACCGCACAAAGGCCAATGGATCAAGATCGAGCAGCTTGGGGCGGTGCACATCGGCAATGACGTCGAAATCGGGGCCAACACCTGCATCGACCGCGGCGCCCTGGAAGATACGGTCATCGGCGACGGTGTCAAGCTCGACAACCTGATCCAGATCGGACACAACGTCCGGGTCGGCGCGCACACGGCCATGGCCGGGTGCGTCGGCGTGGCGGGCAGTGCCACCATCGGCGAGCGTTGCACGGTGGGCGGTGGCGCGGTGGTCCTGGGACACCTGAGTCTGGCCGATGACGTGCACATCTCTGCCGCTTCGGTGGTCACGCGCTCGATCCGCACGCGAGGCCACTACACCGGCATGTTTCCCATCGACGACAATGCGTCCTGGGAGAAGAACGCCGCTTCCCTGAAGCAATTGAACCGCCTGCGAGAGCGCCTGAAAGCCGCCGAGCAGGCCATTGAACAAGCCCTCCAGAACAAGACCGCGCCATGATGGACATTCACCAGATTCTCAAGCAACTGCCGCATCGCTACCCGATCCTGCTGGTGGACCGGGTGCTCGACATCGACAAGGGCAAGAGCATCCGCGCTCTCAAGAACGTGACCATCAACGAGCCGATCTTCAACGGGCATTTTCCGCATCGCCCGGTGTTCCCGGGGGTCTACATGCTCGAAGCCATGGCGCAGACGGCAGCCCTGCTGGCTTTCGACACGCTGGGCACCACACCCGACGACAAGACGGTTTATTACTTTGCCGGCATTGATGGGGCGCGTTTCAAGCGCCCGGTGGAGCCGGGTGATCAGCTGGTGATGGACGTGACGCTGGACCGCATGAAGGCCGGTATTTTCAAATTCAAGGGTGTGGCCCGGGTTGGCGACGAGATTGCCTGCGAGGCCGAGCTCATGTGCACCATGCGCACCGTGGCCTGAACGCCGGGGGCAGGGCAGGCATGGCCAACATCCATCCCACCGCGCTGGTGGATCCGGCGGCCGAACTCGACAGCACGGTCAGCATCGGTCCCTACAGCATTGTGGGGCCTGACGTGAAGATCGGGCCCGGTACCAGCGTCGGGCCGCACTGCGTGATCGAGGGGCACACGACCATCGGTAGCGACAACCGCATCTTCCAGTTCGTTTCGCTGGGCGCGATCAACCAGGACAAGAAGTACCAGGGCGAGCCCTGTGAGTTGGTGATCGGCGACCGCAACACCGTCCGCGAGTTCAGCACTTACCACATCGGGACCGTGCAAGGCGGCGGTGTCACCCGTCTGGGTGACGACAACTGGATGATGGCCTACACCCACCTGGCGCACGATTGCGTGGTGGGTAACCACACCATCTTCGCCAACAACGCCCAGATTGCCGGCCATGTGGTGGTGGGCGACTGGGTGATCCTTGGTGCCTATACCTGTGTGCACCAGTTCGTTCGCATTGGCGCCCACGGCATGACGGCCATGGGTTCGGTGCTGCTGGCGGACCAGCCTCCTTTCGTGATGAGCGAAGGCCATCCGGCAGGTGCGCGCTCCATGAATTTCGAAGGTTTGCGCCGGCGCGGTTTTTCGGCCGAGCGCATCGGCGCCGTGAAAGCCATGCACAAGGCCTTGTATCGCGAGGGGCGCACGCTCGACGACGCCCGCGAGCAGATTGCGGGGTTGGTTCAACGCTTTCCCGAAGGCGCGGGCGATGTGCAGATGATGCTCGACTTCCTGGCCGCCACGACACCGCAGCGCGGCATCGTCCGCTGAGACCATGAATCCTTCCAGACGCTTGGCCCTGGTGGCGGGCGAAACCTCGGGCGACTTGCTGGCCGGCTTGCTGCTGGATGGCCTGCGTGCGCGCTGGCCCGATCTGTCGGCGGTGGGTATTGGGGGTGCGCGCATGGTCGAACGCGGTTTCGACGCCTGGTGGCCCAGCGAAAAGCTCGCCGTCCGCGGCTACATCGAGGTGCTGCGCCATTACCGCGAGATCGTCGGCATTCGGCGCGATCTGCGCGACCGTTTGCTGACCGCCGCGCAACGTCCCGATGTGTTCATCGGTGTCGATGCCCCCGATTTCAACCTCGACCTGGAGGCGGCGCTCAAGGCCGAGGGCGTGCGCACGGTCCATTTCGTCTGTCCCTCGATCTGGGCCTGGCGGCCGGAGCGCATCGAAAAAATCCGCCGCAGTGCCGATCATGTGCTGTGCATCTTTCCGTTCGAACCGGATTTGCTGGCCCAGCAGGGCATTGCCGCCACCTATGTCGGTCATCCGTTGGCGAACGTGATTCCGCTCCAGCCCGACCGCGCTGCCGCGCGTGAGCACCTGGGTCTGGGCGCAGATGAGACGGTGGTCGCCATCCTCCCCGGGAGCCGTGCCTCGGAAGTGCAGTACCTGGGGCGCCGGTTTTTCGAGGCCGCAGCCCTCATGCACCGGGTGCGCCCGCACCTGCGGTTCCTCGTGCCGGCGGTGCCGGCGCTGCGCGCGCGCCTCGAAGGCATGGCGCGTGACTGCGGCCTGGGTGATGCACTGCGGATTGTTGAAGGCCAGTCGCACGCCGTGCTGACCGCGTGCGACGTGACCCTGATTGCCAGTGGCACCGCCACGCTGGAGGCGGCCCTGTTCAAGCGGCCCATGGTGATTGCCTACAACATGAATCTGCTCTCGTGGTGGATCATGCGCGGCAAGCGCCTGCAGCCCTGGGTGGGCCTGCCCAACATTCTGTGCAACGATTTTGTCGTGCCTGAGCTCCTGCAGGAGGCCGCCACACCGGGGGCCTTGGCGCGCGAAACCCTGGCCTGGCTCGACGCACCGGAGAAAATGGCGGCCTTGCAGGCCCGCTTCGAGGCACTGCACCACACCCTGCGACGAGACACTGCCCGACTGGCCGCCGATGCGATCGAAAAAGTTCTTGAAGGCTGAGCAGGCCTGTCTGCATTGGGACAGTCCCGGTCTGGTCGCGGGTGTGGACGAAGCCGGGCGCGGGCCGCTGGCCGGTCCGGTGGTGGCGGCAGCCGTCATCCTGGACGATCGGGCTCCCATCCAGGGACTGGCCGATTCCAAGAAACTGACCGCCCGCCAGCGCGAGCGCTTGTATGATGAGATCCGGGCCAAGGCCTTGTGCTGCAGCGTGGCGCAGGCATCGGTGGAGGAGATCGACCGTCTCAACATCCTGCATGCCACCATGCTGGCGATGCAGCGTGCCGTGCAAGGCTTGCGCCTGAAGCCGTCAAAGGTGCTGGTGGACGGCAACCGCCTGCCGGCACTGGACGTGCTGGCCGAAGCCATCGTCTCGGGCGATGCGCTGGTGCCGGCCATTTCGGCGGCGTCCATTCTGGCCAAGGTCACGCGGGACCGCCTCCTGGCCGAGCTGCATGGCCGCCACCCTGAGTACGGTTTTGACCGCCACAAAGGTTATGGCACGGTCGTGCATCTGGCGGCCTTGCAGGCGCATGGTCCCCTGCCCGAACACCGACGCTCGTTTGCGCCGGTGGCGCAGGCACTGGCCACCCACCGGGTGGCGGTTTCGCCCGGTGACACCCAATGAGCTCTGCCCCGACCCCGATCACCTCGCGCGACAACCCGCTGCTCAAGCGCCTGCGGCTGCTGGCGCAGGACAGCACGGCCTACCGCAAGCAGGGCCAGGTTTGGCTGGAGGGGGACCACCTGTGCCGGGCGCTGCTGGCACGTGGGCACCGGCCCGCCCTGGCGGTGTTCGCCGAATCGGCCTGGTCGTCGGAGCCGTCCGGCTTGCGCGACATTGCGCAGCGCCAATACGTGGTTCCCGACGCACTGATGGCTGGCATCAGTGGGCTGGAGTCGCCCGCTGGCATGGGCTTCGTGTGGGATCTGCCCGCGACCACCGGGGTGCAGTCGGGGCGTTCGGCCGTGGTGCTCGACCGCCTGCAGGACGCAGGCAACGTCGGTGCGATCCTGCGCTGCGCGTCGGCTTTCGGTTTTGCGCAGGTGCTGGCGCTCAAGGGCACGGCAGCGTTGTGGTCGCCCAAGGTCGTTCGCGCCGGCATGGGGGCGCATTTTGCGCTGCACCTCGTGGAAGGGCTGGCAGTGGATGACCTGGCTGCGCTGGGCGTTCCCCTGCTGGTGACCAGTTCGCACCGCGGGGATTTTCTGCACCAGGCCCGGCTGCCCTGGCCCTGCGCGTGGGTGCTCGGGCACGAAGGGCAGGGTGTCACCCCTGCTCTGGAGGCCCAGGCCAGCCAGTCGGTGCGCATCATCCAGCCTGGGGGTGAGGAATCGCTGAACGTGGCCGCCGCCGCTGCGATCTGCCTGCACGCGAGTGCAGCGGCCCGCGGATTCTGACCCGTAGCTTGCCTGCCCTGGTGAGACAGGGGATTTCCCCAAGGGGCGATGGCAGCCGGAGGCTATAATTCCGGGGTTTACCCGCAATCGGCGCAACCCTTCTGTTTGTGCCCGCCCCGGCGTCCTGCCAAGACTCCCTGACCGTCGCGAATCTCCGGCCTTTCCGGGCGGCTTGCGCGCGAGCAGGATTCCTCAGGCAGGCCCATGGCGGGTCGGGTTGGGCCCCACAATCTCTGGAGAAAACCGTGCTTCCCGTCCACCCGAAAGCCCTTCTAGCGCTCGCCGACGGCACGGTCTTTACAGGCATCTCCATCGGCGCAACTGGCCAGACGGTTGGCGAAGTGGTGTTCAACACCTCGCTGACCGGCTACCAGGAAATCCTCACCGATCCCAGCTATTGTCAGCAGATCGTCACGCTCACGTACCCGCACATCGGCAACACCGGGGTCAACCGTGAAGACGTGGAGGCCCATCGCGTCCATGCTGCCGGCCTGATCATCAAAGACCTGCCCCTGCTGGCTTCCAACTTCCGTTGCGAGCAGACCCTGTCCGAATACCTGCAGGCCGAAGGCACGGTCGCCATCGCCGATCTCGACACCCGCGCACTCACGCGCCGCCTGCGCACGCACGGCGCCCAGAACGGGTGCATCCTGGCCTTGCCGGCTGGCGAGGCGCTGACCGATGCGCACCGCGCCCAGGCCATCGCGGCGGCCCAGGCTGCGCCGAACATGGCCGGGCAAGACCTGGCCCAGGTGGTCAGCACCGCCGAGCCCTATGGTTGGACCCAGACCGAATGGCAACTGGGCTTCGGTTACGGCGAGCAGATCGCCCCCAAGTTCCATGTCGTGGCCTACGACTTCGGGGTCAAGAAAAACATCCTGCGCATGCTGGCTCAGCGTGGTTGCAAGATCACCGTGGTGCCCGCCCAGACGCCTGCGGCCGACGTGTTCAAGCTCAAGCCGAACGGTGTCTTCCTCTCCAACGGCCCTGGCGATCCGGAACCTTGCGACTACGCCATTGCCGCTTCGCGCGAGATCATCGAAGCGGGTGTGCCCACTTTCGGTATCTGCCTCGGGCACCAGATCATGGCCCTGGCTTCGGGCGCCAAGACTTTCAAAATGAAGTTCGGCCACCACGGCGCCAACCACCCGGTCAAGGATCTGGACAGCGGCCGTGTGAGCATCACCAGCCAGAATCATGGCTTCGCGGTGGACGAGAAGACGCTGCCTGCGAACCTGCGTGCCACGCACGTGAGCCTGTTCGACGGCACGCTGCAGGGCCTGGCCCGCACCGACAAGCCCGCTTTCTGCTTCCAGGGCCACCCGGAAGCCTCGCCGGGCCCGCACGACATCGGCTACCTGTTTGATCGCTTCGTGGCGTTGATGACCCAGGCCCAGGAGAACAAATAATGCCCAAGCGCACCGACATACAGACCGTCCTCATCATCGGCGCCGGCCCGATCATCATCGGCCAGGCCTGCGAATTCGACTACTCCGGCGTGCAGGCCTGCAAGGCCCTGCGCGAAGAGGGCTACCGCGTGGTGCTGATCAACAGCAACCCCGCCACCATCATGACCGACCCGGCCACGGCCGACGTCACCTACATCGAGCCCATCACCTGGCAGACGGTCGAGAAGATCATCGCCAAGGAGCGCCCGCAGACCGCTGGCGGTTTCGCCATCCTGCCGACCATGGGCGGCCAGACCGCGCTGAACTGCGCGCTGGATCTGTGGCGCAACGGCGTGCTCGACAAGTACAAGGTCGAGCTGATCGGTGCCACGCCCGAAGCCATCGACAAGGCCGAAGACCGCCTGAAGTTCAAGGACGCCATGACCAAGATCGGTCTGGGGTCGGCCAAGTCGGGCATCGCGCACAGCATGGAAGAAGCCTGGGCGGTGCAGAAGACCACGGGCTTTCCGACCGTGATCCGCCCCAGCTTCACGCTCGGCGGCACGGGCGGCGGCATCGCCTACAACCCGGAAGAGTTCGAGACCATCTGCAAGCGTGGTCTGGAAGCCTCGCCCACCAACGAGCTGCTGATCGAAGAATCGCTGCTCGGCTGGAAAGAGTACGAGATGGAGGTGGTGCGCGACAAGGCGGACAACTGCATCATCGTCTGCTCGATCGAGAACCTGGACCCGATGGGCGTGCACACCGGTGACTCGATCACCGTGGCGCCGGCGCAGACGCTGACCGACAAGGAATACCAGATCCTGCGCAACGCGTCGCTCGCCGTGCTGCGCGAGATCGGCGTGGACACTGGTGGCTCCAACGTTCAGTTTTCCATCAACCCGAAGGACGGCCGCATGGTCGTCATCGAGATGAACCCGCGCGTCTCGCGTTCGTCTGCGCTGGCGTCCAAGGCCACGGGCTTTCCGATCGCCAAGGTCGCGGCCAAGCTGGCCGTGGGCTACACGCTGGATGAGCTGCGCAACGAGATCACGGGCGGTGCCACGCCCGCGTCGTTCGAGCCCTCGATCGACTACGTGGTCACCAAGATTCCGCGTTTTGCCTTCGAAAAATTCCCTGCTGCCGACAGCCGACTGACGACGCAGATGAAGTCCGTGGGCGAGGTCATGGCCATGGGGCGCACCTTCCAGGAGTCGTTCCAGAAGGCCTTGCGCGGTCTGGAAGTCGGCGTGGACGGCATGAACGAAAAGACCCAGGACCGCGAGACGCTGGAGCGCGAATTGGGCGAACCCGGCCCTGAGCGCATCTGGTACGTGGGCGATGCCTTCGCGGCCGGCTGGTCGGTCGATGAGGTGCACCAGTTCACCAAGATCGACAAGTGGTTCCTGATCCAGATCGAGGAAATCATCCAACTTGAAATGGCCATGGACAAGCTGGTCGCCCAGAAGGGCGAGGATGCGCTGGCCAGCCTGGACGCCGACACGCTGCGCGGTCTGAAGAAGAAGGGTTTCTCCGACCGTCGCCTGGCCAAGCTGCTGGCCACCACCGACACCGCCGTGCGCGAACGCCGCAAGGCGCTGAACGTGCGCCCGGTCTACAAGCGGGTGGACACCTGCGCCGCCGAGTTCGCCACCGACACCGCCTACCTGTATTCCACCTACGAAGGTCATGGTGACGGCGAGTGCGAAGCCGAGCCGACGGACAAGAAGAAGATCATGGTGCTCGGCGGTGGCCCCAACCGCATCGGCCAGGGCATCGAGTTCGACTACTGCTGCGTGCACGCCGCGCTGGCCATGCGCGAAGACGGGTACGAGACCATCATGGTCAACTGCAACCCGGAAACCGTGTCCACCGACTACGACACCAGCGACCGCCTGTACTTCGAGCCGCTGACGCTGGAAGACGTGCTGGAAATCGTCGACAAGGAAAAGCCGGTTGGCGTGATCGTGCAGTACGGCGGCCAGACACCGCTCAAGCTCGCGCTGGGCCTGGAGGCCAACGGCGTGCCCATCATCGGCACCTCGCCCGACATGATCGACGCGGCCGAAGACCGTGAGCGCTTCCAGAAGCTGCTGCACGACCTGGGCCTGCGCCAGCCGCCCAACGCCACCGCGCGGACCGAAGCCGATGCGCTGGAGAAGGCCGCCGCCCTGGGTTACCCCCTCGTGGTGCGTCCCAGCTACGTGCTGGGCGGCCGTGCGATGGAAATCGTGCACGAGCAGCGCGACCTGGAGCGCTACATGCGTGAAGCGGTGAAGGTCAGCAACGATTCGCCCGTGCTGCTGGACCGCTTCCTGAACGACGCCATCGAATGCGACGTGGACGCGGTGCGCGACGCCTCGGGCCGTGTCTTCATCGGTGGTGTGATGGAGCACATCGAGCAAGCGGGCGTGCACTCGGGTGACTCTGCCTGCTCGCTGCCGCCGTACTACCTGAGCAAGGCGACGGTCGATGAACTCAAGCGCCAGACCGCTGCCATGGCCGAAGGGCTGAACGTGGTCGGCCTGATGAACGTGCAGTTCGCGATCCAGGAGAAGGAAGAGAACGGCGTCAAGACCGACGTGATCTTCGTGCTCGAAGTGAATCCGCGCGCCTCGCGCACGGTGCCCTTTGTCTCCAAGGCCACCGGCATCCAACTGGCCAAGGTGGCCGCGCGCTGCATGGCCGGTCAGACGCTGGACCAGCAAGGCATCGGCACGGAGGTCACGCCGCCGTACTTCAGCGTGAAGGAAGCCGTGTTCCCGTTCGTGAAGTTCCCGGGCGTGGACACCATCCTGGGTCCCGAGATGAAGTCCACCGGCGAAGTGATGGGTGTGGGCAAGACCTTTGGCGAAGCCTTCGTCAAGAGCCAGCTCGGCGCCGGCACCAAGTTGCCGCGCTCAGGCAAGGTTTTCCTGACGGTCAAGAACGGTGACAAGCCGCGCGCGGTCGTGGTGGCGCGCGATCTGCACGCGCTGGGCTTCGAGATCGTGGCCACGCGCGGCACGGCTGCGGCCATCGAGGCCGCCGGTGTGCCGGTGCAGACCGTCAACAAGGTGACCGAGGGCCGCCCCAACATCGTCGACGCGATCAAGAACAACGAGATCGCCCTGGTGATCAACACGGTGGAAGAACGCCGCAATGCCATCGCCGACTCGCGTGCCATCCGCACCTCGTCGCTGTTGGCCCGGGTGACCACTTTCACCACCATCTCGGGTGCCGAGGCGGCGGTGGATGGCATGAAGGCCATGGAGCAGCTCGATGTGATCTCGGTGCAGGAGATGCACGCGATGCTGTGAGTCCCACGCTCCGCTGCACGCGCGGGTCGTTGCCCACCGAGGGGGCTGATTCGGCTTGAGGCGGCCCGGCGCCGGATCGGCTGAACGCCGTGCGGTGGTGGTGGTTCTCCCCTTGTTCCCTGCGGGCATGGTCGCTAGATTGCGGTCATGCCCGCCGTGTTTTCTGCCGCCTCTCCCCTGCGCGAATGGACCACCGCGCAGGCACGCCCTCGCGAGCGTCTGGATTATTGGGTCGGGGCGATCTGCGAGGCCTTCCTGGAGATGGACTGCCAGTCGCGGCTGGCCGACTGCTTTGACGGGCGGCTGACCCACCTGCCGCTGACCCAGCTGGCGCTGAATCGCGTCGAAGCGTCCACCCAGGATGTCTACCGCACCCCGGTCGGCATCGCGCGCAGCCGGGCGCTGCCCTTCTATCTCATCACCCAGACCGAGCAGCCCTGGCAGGTGCGGCAAGGCGGTCGCATCGTGCAGTTGCGTGCCGGCGATGCGGTGCTGGTCGACTCGGCGCAGACCTACGAGCTGCACTTTCCGCACTCGGTCACTTGCCTTTCGGTGCAGATGCCGCGCGCCTGGGTCGGCACCTGGCTGCAAACCGTCGACACGCGCGAAGCGCGTGTGGCCCACCGGGAACGTGGTTGGGGCGCGATGCTCTCGGCGCTGAGTCTGCAGCTCGGGCGTTCGCCCGAGCTGGCGCTGCAGATGGCGCCGTCCTGGCTCGAAGAACAGTTCGGCGCCTTGTTGGCAGCCGCGCTGGAGCCGCCCCCCGTGGACCACGCTGGTGGTGGCGGGGTGGGGCAAGGGCTGCTGCACCGGCGGTCGCTGGCCCGCATGCGCGAGCGGCTGGGCGAGCCGGACTGGCGTGTGACCGATCTCGCTGCCGAATTGGGCGTGTCGCCACGCACCCTGCATCGGGCCTTTGCCGCCGCGGGGGAGACGGTGGCTGCGCGGTGGCGCCATGTGCGCATGGAGCATGCGGGCGCCTTGCTGTTGCAAGCCCGCCTGTCCGGTCTGACGATGGCCGAGATCGGCCGGCGCTGCGGCTACACCGATGCGTCCCATTTCGCGCGCGAGTTTCAGCGCGTCCATGGTGAGACGCCGAAGCGCTGGGCGCAGGCTCGCCGACCCTGAGTGCGAGCCGCCGGTTGGCAGCATCCGGCGATCCACGCGGCACGAATCGGCCACCCACGGGAGCAGCGACTGCCTAGATTGACGGGGCGTGCGGCGCTTTGCCGCCGTCTTGTCAACCCCCATTGAGGAGACTCTCATGGCCGATACCTATGTTCTTGTTCACGGTGCCTGGCACACCGGCGAGCTGATGGAGCCGGTGGCCCGGCATCTGCGCGACCGCGGCCACACCGTGCACTGTCCCACGCTGGCCGGTAACCGGCCGGGCGACGATCGCCGAACCACGGGCCTGACCGACGCGGTGGCTTCGCTGGTGGATTACCTGGAAACCCAGGACCTGAAAGACGTCCGCCTGATGGGACACAGCTACGGCGGCATGGTCATCAGCCAGGTGGCCGATCAGGTGCCGAGCCGCATTCGGCGCCTGGTGTACTGGAACGCCTTTGTGCCCTTGGATGGTGAGAGCCTCAACGACCTGGTGCCGCCGCACTATGTGGCCCTTTTCGATGGCATCGCAGCGGCGAATGACGGCGCAGTGATGCTGCCGTACCCGATCTGGCGCGAGGCCTTCATCAACGATGCCGACGCGGCGTTGGCCGAAAAAACCTACGGCTGGCTCAACCCGCACCCCAACAAGACTTTCGTCGACAAGGCACGCCTGTCGACACCCCTGGCCGCCATGAACCTGGGCAAGAGCTACATCAACTGCCAGCAGGACACGGCCCTGCCGCACAGCCTGCCCTGGCACCCGCGGTTGTCGGAGCGCCTGGGTCTGTTCCGGTTGGTCGAATGTGCGGGCAGCCACGAGCTGTGTTTCACCGACCCGGAGCGCCTGGCCGACGCCATCGAACGGGCTGGGCGCGACTGACGCGCCGGGCTCAGTCCGGTCCGCGTTTCAGGGCATAATTTCATTTCAATGGCCGCCGACCGGAAACGATCGGCGGTTTGCTTTTTGTCGTATGCCCGGCTGCGGGCACCCAGAATCAGGAGACCAGAGCCATGGCCACCTTTCCCATCACCCGGCGCGGCGCCGAGATGCTCAAGACCGAGCTGCACAAGCTCAAGACCGTGGAGCGTCCGGCGGTGATCCAGGCGATTGCCGAAGCGCGCGCCCAGGGCGACCTGAGCGAAAACGCCGACTACGACGCGGCGAAAGAACGCCAGGGTTTCATCGAAGGCCGCATCGCTGAAATTGAAGGCAAGCTGTCGGCTGCGCAGGTGATCGATCCCACCGCTGTCGACGCCGGCGGGCGTGTGGTGTTCGGTGCCACGGTCGATCTGGAGGACGAGGACAGCGGCACGACCGTGACCTACCAGATCGTGGGCGAAGACGAGGCCGACCTCAAGCAGGGCCTGATCAATATCAGCAGCCCGATCGCGCGCGCGCTGATCGGCAAGGAAGAGGGCGACACGGCCGAGGTGCAGGCCCCTGGTGGCGTGCGCCGCTACGAGATCGTGGCCGTGCGTTACGCGTGAGCACGGCCATGGCCCGCCTGCCCGTGTTGCTGGCCGCGCTCTGGTGGGGGGGCATCTCTGCACTGAGCTTTGTGGCGGTGCCCACGCTGTTCGCCAAGCTGGGCAGCCCGGCGTTGGCGGGCCCGGTGGCGGCGCATCTGTTTTCGCTGCAGTGCCAGGCCGGCCTCGTGATCGGTGTGTTGCTGCTGGTGCTGCTGCGCCGCGAACGCGGCCGTGTGCAGTCCGATGCAGGAGATGTTCTCGACCCGAAACAGGTGCAGGCCTTGCAGGCGATCATCGCCACGATGGGGCTGGTGCTGGCGGGCATGCTGCTCGCCATGGTGCAGGAGTTCGGGGTGGCCCCGAAGATCGTGACCGCCCGCGCCAGTGGTGGCAACCTGCGTGTCTGGCACGGCCTGGGCACGGTGCTGGTGCTCGGTCAGTGGCTGTGTGCCGGGGCCGTTCTCTGGCGCCTGTCGCGGCCCGCTGCCCAGGCCGCCTGAAGGGCCTGAAACGGGCGGGAGCCCGGGTCAGCGGGGCAGGGCGTCGAGTCCGCGCTCGGCCGACTCCAGCGTGTTGACCATCAACATCGTGATGGTCATGGGGCCGACGCCGCCCGGCACGGGCGTGATGTAGCCCGCCACTTCCTTGACCCCTGCAAAGTCCACGTCGCCGCAGAGCTTGCCCTCGTCGTTGCGGTTCATGCCCACGTCCAGCACCACGGCACCGGGTTTGACCATGTCGGCCGTGAGCACATTGCGCTTGCCCACGGCGGCGACGATCACATCGGCCTGCAGTGTCATGGCCTTGAGGTTCTGGGTGCCGCTGTGGCAGATGGTCACCGTGGCGTTTTGCTGCAGCAGCATCATGGCCATGGGCTTGCCCACGATGTTGCTGCGGCCGATCACGACCGCGTGCTTGCCCTTGAGGTCGTAGCCGATGCTCGCCAGCATCTTCATGCAGCCATAGGGCGTGCAGGGCCAGAAGCCGGGCAGGCCGGTCATGAGTGCGCCGGCACTGGCGATGTGGAAACCGTCCACGTCCTTTTCGGGCGAGATGGCTTCGATCACGCGCTGGGCGTTCATGTGCGCCGGCAGCGGCAGTTGCACCAGGATGCCGTGGATGCTGGGGTCGCGATTCATCGCGTCGACGCGGGCCAGCAGCTCGGCCTCGCTCAGTGTGGCGGGCCAGGCTTCCAGCACCGAATGCATGCCCGTGGCTTCGCAGGCCTTGACCTTGTTGCGCACATAGACCTGGCTGGCCGGGTTGTCGCCGACCAGAATCACGGCCAGCCCGGGGGTGATGCCGCGGGCCTTGAGGGCGGTCACGCGCGTGGCCACCTCGGCGCGCAGTTGTTGGGAAAGGGCGTTGCCGTCGATGAGTTGGGCGGTCATGGCGTGGGTCGGGTTTGCTGGAAAGTGAAAACGCCCGCAGGGGCGGGCGTTGAACAGGGGGCGTGGGGGTCTCAGGCCTTGGCCGGCGTTTGCCCCAGCGCAATCTTGAGCAGGTCGGCCACGGTGTTGGCACCGAGCTTTTCCATGATGTTGGCGCGGTGTGCTTCCACCGTCTTGATGCTGATGCCCAGGTCGTCGGCAATCTGCTTGTTCAGGCGGCCGGCCACGATGCGTTCCAGCACCTGCGATTCGCGGCCTGTGAGCTTGGACAGCAGCGCGTCGCGGCTGGCGGCCTGCTGGTGGGTGGCGAAGGCGTCCTTCGCTTTCTCCAGCATGCGCTCGACCAGCGCCACGAGCTGGTCTTCCTTGAACGGTTTCTGGATGAAGTCGAGCGCGCCTTTCTTCATCGTCTCCACGGCCATGGGCACATCGCCGTGGCCGGTGATGAAGACGACGGGCAAGGGCGACTGGCGCTCCAGCAGGCGGTCTTGCAGTTCCATGCCGGTCATGCCGCCCATGCGGATATCGGCAATCAGGCAGGCGACTTCGCGGGCGTCATAGCGGCTCAGGAATGCCTCGGCCGACTCGAAGCAGCGGACCCGGTAATCCTTGCCTTCCAGCAGCCATTGCAGGGTGTCTCGCACGGCCTCGTCGTCATCGACCACATAGACGGTGCCTTTCTTGGGGATCAAACTCATCTCGCTCTTTCTGTATCCGACAAGGACGCGGCCTGGGCCCCGGTGGACGGACCCTCGATCCGCAGCTTGGCGTGGACGGGAATCCAGAAGCTGAAGCAGCAGCCGGCCACCTCTTCGCCATTGTAGATGTTCTCCACCTGCATCCGGCCGTGGTGCGACTCGACGATGCTGCGGCACAGCTTGAGCCCGATGCCCATGCCTTCGCTCTTGGTGCTGTAGAACGCTTCGTAGATGCGCTCGATCATGTCGGCGGGCACGCCTTTGCCGGAATCGCGCACCGAGAACTCGACCACGTCCTGCTCGGCCAACCGGCGCGGGCCCACGCGCAATTCGATGAAGCGCTGCCCGGGCGGCCGCGCGGCGTGCTGAATGGCTTCGCCCGCATTCTTGAGCAGGTTGATCAGCACCTGTTCAATCAGGATCGGGTCGACCACCAGGCGCGGCAGGCGTGCGGCCACGTAGGGCGTGAGCCGCACCTGCTGGCGACGCAGTTCGATGTCGGCCAGCTCGATCGCGTTGCTCACCATCTGGGCAACGTCCGAGGGCATGGGATTGGGTTCGCTCTTCTTGACGAAGGCGCGGATGCGCTGGATCACCTGTCCGGCGCGCTGGGCCTGGCGGGCGGTCTTGTCCAGCGCGGCCAGCAGTTCGTCCTGGTTGATGCGCTGGTCCTTGACGCGCGAGATCATGCCGTTGCAGTAGTTGCTGATGGCGGTCAGCGGCTGGTTGAGCTCGTGCGCCACGCTCGACGCCATCTCGCCCATGGTGATCAGGCGGCTCGCGGTCTGGGCGCGTTCGGCCTGATGGGCCGCCTGTTCCTCGGCCCGGCGGCGCGGCGTGATGTCGCTGGCGATCGCCATCTGCGCCAGGCGCCCGTCGACCCAGGTCAGGTAACGGGTGCGCACTTCGAGCCAGCGGTCGAGCTCTTCGACGAAGACTTCGGCGTTTTCCGGCCCGGCATCGGTCAGCGCGTCGGTCGGCATGCCGGCGAACGCGTCCACCGCATCGCCATCGTCGGGCGCTGGCGCCGGCTGCGAACCACAGAGCTCCACCAGATGGCGGTGCCCCTGGCCGCGGGGCCCAAACCACTGGCGGTACAGGCGGTTGGCGAACAGCATCTCGTCGCTGCCCAGCGGGGCCACCGAGACCGCCGAGTCCAGCGACTCCAGCACGGTGGTGAAGCGCTCGTAGGAAGCCGAGAGCTCCTCGCGGATGCGTTTGGGCTCGGTGATGTCCGTCATCGACGTCATCCACCCGGTCTGGTGGCCGCGCGGGTCGATCAGCGGCGAGACGTACATGCGCGCATCAAAGATGCTGCCATCGCGCCGGCGCACGCGCACCTCGAACCCGCCGGGCATGGAGCGGCCGGTGAGCTCGTCTTCCAGACGCGCGGCCAGCAGATCCTGGTCCTGCTCGGGCCAGTACGGGAAGGGTGCCGTGCGGCCGACCAGTTCGGCTTCGGTCCAGCCGGTCATCGAACAGAACGCGGGGTTGACGTAGGTGATGCGGCCCTGCATGTCGAGCGCCCGCATGCCGGTGAGCATGGAGTTTTCCATCGCCCGCCGGAAGTTGGTTTCGGCCACCAGCGCCTGCTGCGCCTGCACGCGCCGACGGGTGTGGCGCCAGGTGCCCAGCAGCATCCACACCGTGAGGGCCGAGAGCGCTCCGATGACCCAGAAAAAGCCCGAACCCACGGTGTCCAGCGAGGTGCGGTAGGCCTGGGCCTTGAGCACCAGGCTGTTGCCGATGGGGGAGACCGGCACCTCGTGTTCCTGCGGCTGGGTCGACCAGGGAAGGAACGGCAACACCGCATCGGTGGACTGCAGGTTGCCCGCCAGCACACGCTGGCGGTCGTCGACCAGGGCCACCGCATAGCGCGCCATGACTTCTGGCGGAATGCCGAAGCGCAGCAGTCCGTCGACCACGTATTCGCCCATGACCGTGCCCGCAAAACGCCCCTGTTCGGTCAGGGGCACCTGCAGCATGAGGGAGGCCGAACGCGGATCGTCGCCAAGTGGGCGCGAATAGATGGGCTGGCGCAGGTCGCGCGCGAGGTCGAACGAACCGTCGGTTTCGTCGGGCGCCAGCGTGTCGCCTGGCAGGCGCAGCATGCGCGTGGGGGCGCTGGGCGAGGCGTAGGTGGCGATCACGTTGCGCCGGTTGTCCACCCACGAGATGGCGAGCAGCTCCGGGAACTGGCTGACCAGCGACTCGGCCTGAAACTGGAATTCCGTCGGACCGATGGCCTTGTCGCCAATGTCTCGCGCCAGCCGCATCAGCTGTTCCTGGCGTTCCAGCAAGCGCAGGCGCAGGCGCTGTTGTGCGTACTCCACGTCGCGCGTGACGGCTTCCCGCTCGCGTTCGAGTTCCTCGTAGCGCAGGTAGGCGATGGCGACCACGATGGCCGACAGGAAGAGCAGCACCGCCAGCAGCGGCCCGAGCGTGGCGAAACGATCCTGGCGCGAAGGCGGCAGGCGGCGCCACCACCGCTTCCACCAGGGGGTGTCGGCGATCGAGCGCACGGGCGGCTGCTGGGAAGGGGGCACGGGAATCATGAGTCCCGGAGTCTACGTGAGCGCCGCCTCTGTTCGCGCTTGGCGATCGGTCTAAAAATTTCTCAATGTAAAAAATAAAAGCACATATTGAAATTGCGCCAGAGCTATGGAAAAATCCTTGGCACTGCGGATCGGCCGCCGTAAGCTTGATTTCACTTTTCAGGAGACAGACATGTCAGCGTCAGACGCTCAGAACGGCCTCGGTGCCGGGGATATCGATGCCCAGGAAACCCGGGAATGGATGGAGGCACTGGCTGCCGTCATTGAAAAAGAAGGCCCCGAACGCGCCCACTTCCTGCTTGAGCAGCTGCTGGAAGAAGCCCGCCAGAACAGCATCGACCTGCCGTTCTCGGCCAACACGGGCTATGTGAACACCATCGAGCCGACCCAGGAAGCGCGTTGCCCCGGCAACATCGCGATCGAAAAGCGCCTGCGCGCCTACATGCGCTGGAACGCCATGGCCATGGTGGTGCGGGCCAACCGACTGAACCCGGACGACGGCGGCGATCTTGGTGGCCACATCGGCTCCTTCGCTTCGGTGGCGAGCATGTTCGGCGCCGGCTTCAACCACTTCTGGCACGCCGAGAGTGAGGGCCATGGTGGCGATCTGCTCTACATCCAGGGCCACAGCGCCCCCGGCATCTACGCGCGCGCCTTCCTCGAAGGCCGTCTGACGGCCGACCAGCTCGACAACTTCCGCCAGGAAGTGGACGGCAAAGGCCTGTCCAGCTACCCGCACCCGAAGCTGATGCCGGAGTTCTGGCAGTTCCCCACGGTGTCCATGGGCCTGGGCCCGCTGATGGCCATCTACCAGGCCCGCTTCCTGAAATACCTGCACGCCCGCGGCATCGCCAACACCGAAAACCGCAAGGTCTGGGTGTTCTGCGGCGACGGCGAGATGGACGAGCCCGAATCGCTGGGCGCCATCGGCCTGGCCGCACGCGAGAACCTGGACAACCTGGTCTTTGTCATCAACTGCAACCTGCAGCGCCTGGACGGCCCGGTGCGCGGCAACGGCAAGATCGTGCAGGAGCTCGAGGGCGAATTCCGCGGCAGCGGCTGGAACGTGATCAAGCTGCTGTGGGGCTACGGCTGGGACGAACTGCTGGCGCGCGACAAGAGCGGCAAGCTCAAGCAGCTCATGATGGAGACGCTGGACGGCGACTACCAGGCCATGAAGGCCAACGACGGCGCCTTCGTGCGCAAGAACTTCTTCGGCAAATACCCCGAGACGCTCAAGCTCGTCGAGCACATGACCGACGAGGAGATCTTCGAGCTGCGCCGCGGTGGCCATGAACCCGCCAAGGTCTACGCGGCCTTCCACGCTGCCAACGAGCACCAGGGCCAGCCCACCGTGCTGCTGGTCAAGACGGTCAAGGGCTACGGCATGGGCAAGGCCGGTGAAGGCAAGAACACCGTTCACCAGACCAAGAAGCTCAGCGACGAAGACATCAAGTACATCCGCGATCGCTTCAACATCCCGATTCCGGACAGCGAACTGCCGAGCATCCCGTACTACAAGCCGGCCGACGACACGCCGGAAATGCAGTACCTGCACGAGCGCCGCAAGGCCCTGGGTGGTTACCTGCCGCACCGCCGCGTGAAGGCCGACGAGCACTTCACCGTGCCCGCGCTGGACACTTTCAAGGCCGTGCTGGAGCCGACCGCCGAAGGCCGCGAGATATCCACCACGCAGGCCTACGTGCGCTTCATCACCCAACTGCTGCGCGACCAGGCCATCGGCCCGCGTGTGGTGCCTATCCTGGTGGATGAGGCGCGCACCTTCGGCATGGAAGGCCTGTTCCGCCAGATCGGTATCTACAACCCCAAGGGCCAGCTGTACACCCCGGTCGATCGTGACCAGGTGATGTACTACAAGGAAGACAAGGCCGGCCAGATCCTGCAGGAAGGCATCAACGAAGCCGGCGGCATGGCCAGCTGGATCGCGGCCGCCACGTCGTACAGCACGAACAACCGGATCATGATCCCGTTCTACGTGTACTACTCGATGTTCGGCTTCCAGCGCATCGGCGATCTGGCCTGGGCGGCCGGCGACATGCAGGCGCGCGGGTTCCTGCTGGGCGGCACGTCAGGCCGGACCACGCTCAACGGCGAAGGCCTGCAGCACGAAGACGGCCACAGCCACATCCTGGCGGGCACCATCCCCAACTGCGTGAGCTACGACCCGACCTTCGCGCACGAAGTGGCGGTGATCATGCACCACGGCCTCAAGCGCATGGTCGAGCAGCAGGAAAACGTCTTCTACTACATCACGCTGCTCAACGAGAACTACGCCATGCCGGGCCTGCAGCCGGGTACCGAGCAGCAGATCATCAAGGGCATGTACCTGTGCAAGCCCGGCGCCGAAGGCGACAAGCGCGTGCAACTGCTGGGTTCCGGCACCATCCTGCGCGAATCGATTGCGGCCCAGGCCCTGCTGGCCACCGACTGGGGTGTGCAGGCCGATGTGTGGAGCTGCCCGAGCTTCAACGAGCTGGCGCGCGACGGCCAGGACGTGGAACGCTGGAACCTGCTGCACCCGACCGAAGCGCAGCGCACGTCGTTCGTGGCGCAGCAACTGGGTGCACACACCGGTCCGGTGGTCGCGTCGACCGACTACATGAAGAACTACGCCGAGCAGATCCGCCCCTACATCCCGGCGGGACGCGCCTACAAGGTGCTGGGCACCGACGGCTTCGGCCGCAGCGACTTCCGCAGCAAGCTGCGCGAGCACTTCGAGATCAACCGCCACTACATCGTGGTCGCCGCCCTGCGCGCGCTGGCCGATGAGGGCAAGCTGCCGCTGGCCAAGGTGGCCGAGGCGATCAAGAAGTACGGCATCAAGACCGACAAGGTCAATCCGCTCTACGCATAACCCTCCGGAGACAAGCACATGGCACTGGTAGAAGTGAAGGTCCCGGACATCGGCGACTTCGACGAAGTGGCGGTCATTGAACTGCTGGTCAAGGTGGGCGACACGGTCAAGGCCGAACAGTCGCTGATCACGGTCGAGAGCGACAAGGCCTCGATGGAAATTCCGTCGAGCACGGCGGGTGTGGTCAAGGAACTCAAGGTCGCTCTGGGCGACAAGGTGAAGGAAGGTTCAGTCGTGCTGCTGGTGGAAGCCGCTGGCGAGGCGGCTGCACCGGCTCCCGCGGCCGCTGCGCCGGCCCCGGCACCTGCTGTGGCAGCGGCTCCCGCTGCGGCACCCGTGGCGGCTGCTGCCGGCCCGGTCGAGGTGCGCGTGCCCGACATCGGCGACTTCAAGGACGTGGCGGTGATCGAGGTTTTCGTCAAGCCTGGCGATGCCATCAAGGTCGAGCAGAGCCTGATCACGGTCGAGAGCGACAAGGCCTCGATGGAAATTCCGTCCTCGCACGCGGGCGTGCTCAAGGAACTCAAGGTCAAGATCGGCGACACGGTCAACATCGGCGACCTGCTGGCGATTCTGGAAGGCTCTGCGAGTGCCGCGGCTCCCGCAACGGCCGCCTCTGCGCCGGTGGCCGCCCCGGCTGCGGCGTCCGCACCGGCAACTGCGGTCGCCGCACCGGCAGCGGTGGCTCCGGCCCACAACCCCACCGCCACCCCGGCGCTGGGCCTGCCGCACGCTTCGCCGTCGGTGCGCAAGTTCGCTCGCGAACTGGGTGTGCCGCTCGATGAGGTCAAGGGCTCCGGCCTGAAGGGCCGCATCACGGCCGAAGACATCCAGTCCTTCACCAAGTCGGTCATGGCAGGAAGCCTGCAGACCAAGGCGCAGGCCGCCAAGACCCCCGCTGCCAGCGGTGGTTCGGGCGGCGGGCTGGACCTGTTGCCGTGGCCCAAGGTCGATTTCGCCAAGTTCGGCAGCGTCGAGCGCAAGACGCTTTCGCGCATCAAGAAGATCAGTGGCGCGAACCTGGCGCGCAACTGGGTGATGATCCCGCACGTCACCAACAACGACGAAGCGGACATCACCGAGCTGGAAGCCTTCCGCGTGGCGACCAACAAGGAAAACGAAAAGTCCGGGGTCAAGGTGACCATGCTGGCCTTCGTGATCAAGGCCGTGGTCGCGGCGCTCAAGAAATTCCCCGAGTTCAACACCAGCCTCGATGGCGACGAACTGGTCTACAAGCAGTACTTCCACATCGGCTTCGCGGCGGACACGCCCAACGGTCTGGTGGTGCCCGTGCTGCGCGATGCCGACAAGAAGGGCATCCTGCAGATCAGCCAGGAAATGGGTGAGCTGGCCAAGAAGGCGCGCGATGGCAAGCTGGGTCCGGCCGACATGACCGGCGGCTGCTTCTCCATCAGCTCGCTCGGCGGTATCGGTGGCACGCACTTCACGCCCATCATCAACGCGCCGGAAGTGGCGATCCTGGGTCTGTCGAAGGGCCAGATGAAGCCGGTGTGGGACGGCAAGCAGTTCGTGCCGCGTCTGACGCTGCCGCTGAGCCTGTCTTACGACCACCGCGTGATCGACGGGGCGCTGGCCGCGCGCTTCAATGCCTACCTGGGCCAACTGCTGGCGGACTACCGCCGCATCGTGCTCTGATTGAAAGGATCCTCAGATGGCACTCATGGACATCAAGGTTCCCGACATCGGCGACTTCGACGAGGTCGCGGTCATTGAACTGCTGGTCAAACCGGGCGACACCGTCAAGGCCGAGCAGAGCCTCATCACCGTCGAGTCTGACAAGGCCTCGATGGAGATTCCCTCGTCGCACGCCGGCGTGGTCAAGGAGCTCAAGGTCGCTCTGGGCGACAAGGTCAAGCAGGGCTCGGTCGTGCTGGTGCTGGACGCAGAGGGCGCTGCGGCGGCTCCCGCGCCCGCTCCGGTCGCAGCGCCCGCAGACGCTCCGGTGGCCGCACCGGTTGTGGCTCACACGGCCGCCAGCTTTGGCGGCTCGGCCGACATCGACTGCGACGTGCTGGTGCTGGGCGCCGGTCCCGGCGGCTACTCGGCCGCTTTCCGGGCCGCCGACCTGGGGCTGAAGGTGGTGCTGGTCGAGCGTTACGCCACGCTGGGCGGTGTCTGCCTGAACGTGGGCTGCATCCCCTCCAAGGCCTTGCTGCACGTGGCGGCGGTGATGGACGAGGTGGCGCACCTGGGCGACCTGGGCGTCGAGTTCGGCCAACCCACGGTCAGCGTGGACAAGCTGCGCGCCCACAAGGAAAAGGTCATCGGCAAGCTGACCGGCGGCCTGGCGGCCATGGCCAAGATGCGCAAGGTCACCACCGTGCGCGGCCTGGGCGCCTTTGTCGGCCCCAACCACGTCGAGGTGGAAGAGACCGGTGGCACAGGCCAGGAAAAGACCGGCACCAAGAAGGTCGTGGCGTTCAAGAAGTGCATCATCGCCGCGGGTTCGCAGGCGGTGCGCCTGCCCTTCATGCCCAACGACCCGCGCGTGGTGGACTCCACCGGCGCGCTGGCCCTGCAGGGCGTGCCCAAGAAGATGCTCATCGTCGGCGGCGGCATCATCGGCCTGGAAATGGGCACGGTCTACAGCACGTTGGGCGCGCGCCTGGACGTGGTGGAGATGATGGACGGCCTGATGCAGGGCGCCGACCGCGACCTGGTCAAGGTCTGGGAAAAGATGAACAAGGGCCGCTTCGACAACATCATGTTGAAGACCAAAACGGTCGGGGCCGAAGCGACGCCCGAGGGCATCAAGGTGCAGTTCGAGGGCCTGGACGGCAGCAAGAGCGAAGGCACCTACGACCTGGTGCTGCAGGCCGTGGGCCGCACGCCCAACGGCAAGAAGATCGCCGCCGACAAGGCCGGCGTGGCGGTGACCGACCGCGGCTTCATCAACGTCGACATCCAGATGCGCACCAACGTGCCGCACATCTTCGCCATCGGTGACATCGTGGGCCAGCCGATGCTGGCGCACAAGGCGGTGCACGAGGCGCACGTGGCGGCCGAAGTCATCGCCGGTGAACTGCAGGGCAACAAGGAACTGGCTTCCAGCGCCTTCAACGCCCGCGTGATCCCCAGCGTGGCCTACACCGACCCCGAAGTGGCCTGGGTGGGCCTGACCGAGGACCAGGCCAAGGCCCAGGGCATCAAGGTCAAGAAGGGCCTGTTCCCCTGGACGGCTTCGGGCCGCGCGATTGCGAATGGCCGCGACGAAGGCTTCACCAAGCTGCTGTTCGACGATTCACCCGAGGCCCACGGCCACGGCAAGATCCTGGGCGGCGGCATCGTGGGCACCCACGCCGGCGACATGATCGGCGAGATAGCGCTGGCCATCGAGATGGGTGCCGACGCGGTGGACATCGGCAAGACCATCCACCCGCACCCCACGCTGGGCGAGAGCATCGGCATGGCGGCGGAGGTGGCGCACGGGTCTTGCACCGATCTGCCGCCGTCGAAGAAGTAAGCGGCTTCCGCGAAGCCCCAAAGAAAAGCCCCGGACGGGAAACTGTCCGGGGCTTTTTCGTGGCACGCCGGGAGCGGTCCGCGCGCTCAGTCGACGCGGAACTCGATCCCGGTCTGGGTGTTTTCCATACGGCGCACCAGTCCGTAGACATCACCCAGCACCCACAGGTCGCGGATCTTGTCGCCTTCGAAGCGGAAGATGGGGGCACCGTACCACCACACCCTTTCCCCGGACGGCTCGCAACCGAAGAAGGTCTTGCGGTGCCGGCCGTGGAAACGCAGTTTGCCGCTCACCCGACCGCCTTCTTCGACCAGTTCCAGGATGTCGGAGGTGTAGTCCGCCAGGGTGTCGTTCAGCCACAGCACGTAGTCACCGAACTCCACGCCACCGCGCAGCACCGGGCCGAGCGAGCCGCGAAAGGTGAAGCCCTCGTGGAAGAGTTCGGGAATCAGGCGGATGTCGGCCCGGTCCCACAGGTCTTTGTAGAAGCGGCGCACCACGTTTTTGCGCGGGCTCAGCGCGCTGGGCGTCAGGTCCATTTCGGGTTCGGTGGCGTCTTCGAGGCGGGTCATGGCGTGTCCGGTGTCAGGGTGCTGGTGGCCAGAGGGGGCGTGGGTGGCGTCACATCGTGGGGGCGGAACTCGACCGCCGGCGTGTGGCTTTCGTTCACGGTGAGCCTGAAGATGTCTGGCCGGGCGTAGTGGCCGGTGGCATCGAAGTCGTACTTGCCGCGGGTGATCTCGGCCAGATCGATATCGGCGATCAGGATGTCGTTGCGGTCAAACACCGGACCCGCCAGGAATTCGCCGAACGGGTTGACGATGCAGCTGCCGCCGGTCATCAGCACGGTCGCCGGGTCGTTGCCCTGGACGGCCGCATAGTCTGCCGGACAATCGGCGCGAACCAGGTACTGACAGGCCGACAGCACGAAGCAGCGGCCTTCGACCGCGATGTGCTGCATCGAAGGCGCCCAGGAGGGGCGGTTGTCGGCGGTCGGTGCGCAGTACAACTGGATGCCCTTGGCGTACATCGCCATGCGCATCGCCGGCATGTAGTTTTCCCAGCAGATGACGGCACCCAGCCGGCCGATGTCGGTATCGAACACCGGCAGGGTCGAACCATCGCCATACCCCCAGATCAGGCGCTCGCCCGCGGTCGGCATGAGCTTGCGGTGCTTGCCGAGCAGGTGGCCGGTTGGCCCGAAGAAGAGGGCGGTGCAATACAGGGTGGCGCCGTCTTTTTCGATCACGCCGATCACGATGTGCACGCCCAGGCGCTGGGCCGTGGCGGCCAGCACCTCGGTTTCCGGGCCCGGCACCGCGATCGCGCTGTCGGCATAACGCCGGTAGTCTTCGCGGCCCGCCGGGGTGCGGCCGCCGATGACGGAGCCGAAATCCAGGCCTTTGGGATAGCCGCCAATGAAGGCTTCGGGAAACACGATCAGCCGGGCTTGCCGCGCGGCGGCGTCTTCGGCCAGCGCGACGGCCTTGCGCAGCGTGCCGGGCGTGTCGAACATGAGGGAGCCGGCCTGTACGACAGCGGCGCGAAGGGTCTGGGGCATGGCAGGAACCTGTGTGAGTGAGGCAGCGGAAGAGGGGTTTGCCGGCACCGCTGCCGGCTGCGGCGGTCGCGGTCCGGGTCGACGAAGGCAGTGTATTCAGGGGCGGTGTTGCATCACAATACGCATCAATGCATTTGAAGCGGGCAAATTTGCGCGAATGAAATCCCCCCAGGTTCCCACTTCGGCGTCGCTGTCACCGGACTGGAGCGATCTCCGGGTCTTCCTGCTGGTGGCCGAGCAGGGCAGTGCGAAGGCCGCCGCGCAGCTCGACATGGACGTCACTACCGTGCGCCGGCGTGTGGCCGCGCTGGAAAAAAACTTGGGCAGCGCGTTGCTGGTGCGCAGTGGTCGGACTTTTCGTCTGACCGCTGAGGGTGAACGGGTGCGCGCGGTCGCTGCGCGCATGGCGGTTCTGGGGAGCGAGCTGAGCCGCAGCGCGACCGATGGGGCGCGGGAGCTTGAAGGTGTGGTCCGGATCTCGACCATGGAGGGTTTTGGCAGCGCCTACCTGGCGCCGCGCCTGGCGCCCTTTCTGTCCCTGCATCCGCGCTTGTCCGTGCAGCTCGTGACGGCGCCCCACATCGTGAACCTGGCGGAGCGGGAGGCCGACCTGTCGATCAACATGGTCCGTCCTCGCGCGGGCCGCCTGGTGGTGCGCCGCCTCGCCCAGTTCGGCGTGGGTCTGTATGGGTCGGGCATCTATCTCGATGCCCATGGTGTTCCTGCGGATGTGCCGGCGCTCGCAGGGCACCGGTTCGTTACCTACGTGGACGAACTGGTGGCCGTATCACCGGTGCGTTGGCTGCCGGGTACGGTCACCCCGGGGCAATGCCGGTTGACCAGCACCAGCCTGATGGCCCAACTGGCGGCCGTGGAAAGTGGCGCCGGGCTGGCGATGCTGCCGCATTTCCTGACCCATCAGCGCCACCTGGTGCGGGTCATGCCCGAAGCGGTGAACCCGACACGCGACTGGTGGCTGGTTGTTCACCAGGATCTGCAGAATGTGCCGAGGATCCGTGCTGCCATCGATTTCATCGTGGGCATCATGGCCCGCGACCAGGCGCTGCTGCTCGGGCAGGCCGATGCGGGTCCAGCGGTTCCGGCGACCGGTGCCTGATACCGTGGCCCGCAGACACGGCCGAAAACCCCTTGAGGGCCTGGTGCCGGGGGTGTCACGGAGAATCTGTTCGGTGCCCATCTGCTGCCCACGCCCTTCATGAAGCCCACGTCCGCGCCGTTGTTCGTCAGCCCGGTCTGGCCATCCACGCGCGGCAATGGGCTGGCCATGCGCGCGGCCGCCACGCTGCGTCTGCTCGCCCAGCGGGCGGGGCCGGTCCACCTGCTGGTGGTGCCGATGTACGGCGCACCCGTCGATGCGCCCGAGCCGGCCGTGGCTGCCTGGTGCCGGTCGTGGCAGGCGGTGCCCGATCCCGGGCCGGCCGCCGCCACCGATGCCTTGGCGCAGTGGCGCCGCGAGGGGGATCGCCCCGCCTGGCCGCAGGGCTGGCGCTCATGCCACCCCGCCTGGCAGCAACGCGTGGCGGCGGCCGGCGCCGCCCTGGCGCCCTCTCTGATTCTTGTGTTCCGTTTTTATCTGTGGCCGCATCTGGAGGCTTTGTGGCCAGCGTGTCCGCATGCGACCCGGTGGCTCGATCTGGACGAAATGGAATCCACCACCCTGGGGCGCCTGGCCGATCTGCACACCTTGCGGGGGCAGGTGGCCGAAGCGGCCCGGTTGCGCGACGAGGCGCAAGCCTATGCCCGGATGGAGGCCGCCTGCCTGCCCCAGTTTGACCGGGTGTGGGCATCGTCGGCCCTGGAGGCCGCGCACGTGCGCCGGCATCTGCCGGCGTCGGCCGTGGCCGTGTTGCCCAATACCGTGGAGGGGCGCCAACCCTGTGCGTCCAGAGCCTCAACCGCCGATGCCCGCCTGCTCTTTGTGGGCACCCTGGGGTATCTGCCCAACCGCGATGCGGTCGAGCATTTTTGCGCGCACATCTGGCCACTGATCCGGGCGGCGGCCACCCGCCCAGTGACGTTTCACGTCGTTGGCAAGGGGCCGGCCTTCGGCGATCTGGGGCCGGGCGTGGTCGTGCACGGTTTTGTCGACGACCTCACGCCGTTGTACGCGGCCTGCGACGTGGTGGTGGTGCCGCTGCGCGCGGGGGGCGGCACGCGCATCAAGATTCTGGAAGCCTTCAGCCACCAGCGACCGGTGGTGTCCACCCCGATGGGGGCCGAAGGCCTGCTGGCGCAGTCGGGCGAACACTGGCTGCTGGCCGACACGGACGCCGCCTTTGCCCAGGCCTGCCTGCACCTGCTGGCCCAACCGCAAGCGGGGCTGCGGCTGGCCGAAGGCGGTTACCGGTTCTTCCGAGAGCACCACGCAGCGGACGCGGTGACCCTGGCGGATTGAGGCCCGGGCGCGGGTTCAGGCGAAAGCCACCCGGGAGCGGTGGTGGCGTCCGCTGGCTTCGGCCAGTGCGGTTTCGACCCGCTGGATGAAGTACTGGTAATCGGGATGGCGATCGAACTCGGCCACCCCGGCCGAGACCAGCATCGGCACCGGCGTCCAACTGCCCTGCACGTTGCCCGCGTGCACCGCATGCCGCAGGCTCTCGGTCAAACCGGCCACCATTTCGGCCGTTCTGCTGCGCGGGCATTCGATGGCGATGAGCAGGAAGCGCTGATCGTCGTAGCGGAACAGGTGGTCGATGGTCCGTATGTGCGCTGACAGCGTGGTGGCCGCCGTCTGCAACAGGCGGCTGCGTGCCCCGCTCATGGCCGTTTCCTGCAGCGTGGGGAAGTCCACCTCGATCAGCGCCAGACAGAGCGGGCGGCTGCTGGCCTGGTGCGTGCGCATTTCGCGCGACAGCACGGCCGGCAGGTAGCGGCGGTCGGGCAGACGGGTTTCCAGATCGAGCCCGTCGTCCTGTCCGAGATGGTGGTCGAACAGGTCGTTGAGCTTGTAGCGGATCAGGTCGATCTGGCTCTTGATCGTGCCCACCACCGCTTCCGCGGGCTCGCGCTGCGCCAGCGCGGCTTGCAGCCGGGGCAGAAAGACACCGTCCATGCGTTCGATGCTGTCGACCACATCGCGCAGGTCGTCGGCACCCTCGAACATGATGGAGCCTTTGTGGTGGACCCAGATACCGAACTCCGAATCGCGCAGCCGGGGCAGGGCCGGGGTCCCCGTGCTGGCCCAGGTAGACAGCAGCAGCGTCTCGGTCCATTCGGCCAGGGCGGCGCGCTGGCGTGAGCGCTCTTCCAACGAGCTGTGCTTTTGCGAGATCTGGCGGAAGGCTTCGTCGTTGCGAGCGACTTCCTGCGCATCCTGCAGGTAGGCATGGTTCATCAGCCCGTCAGCCAGGTGCAGCAAGTCGGAAACGTAGATCATCGCCGCAAGGCGTTCGTCCCCATTGAGGGGCGCAAAGTCGATGCGCCGGCGGATGCCGCGCTTGAGCACGCGGATGCCGGCCGGGATCAGATCGATGGGCAGGCGGATGCGCGCATGCACGATGCCGACCTCGATCTGGCGCTGGATCGCGGCGCCGATGGCGGTGTCGTCCAGGGTCGCGAACAGCTCCGTCATCCAGCGGCGAAGAGACGCTTTCAGGCGTTTCTGGACCCGCTCCTGATCCAGGAATCCCGCCGAGCGCGGGTTCTGCATCATGCGTTCGTAGAACTCTTCCGTGAGCACTTCGGCGCCTTCGCGCACCACCTGGGCGACCACTTCCCGGATCGGAAGCGCGGTCACTTTGAAAAGGTCGGCCCAGGCCCGGATGCTCTCGTCTTCCATGGCACCGGCTTCCAGTACGCCGCTCATGCGGGTGATTTTCATGTCCACTTTGCTTCACACAACCAACCAACGAAGCCCGGAGCCTATCGAATGTGGGCCCAAAAATCCATGCCGCGGGCTGGCAAGGGGCTGTCGATGACGCCGGTTTTCCAGACCGATTTCCGGCTACCCGAGGGCGCACACGGCGCCTGGGGTGTGCAGTGCAGATTTTGTTTTGAGAATGATTCTTTTCAGCGCCGTTGTGTTTTCCAGAGGGCGCACCCTTGAAGAAGCCAACTATTTGTTGGACAACGATTTTCTGGTCAGTCTGTGGGCATCGCCCAAGACCAGGTCGCATCCGGTAGGGCCAAACAAACACTGGAAAATTGATAATCATTTCTGTTTGAGCAGAAATGACCAACGGTGGACGTTGTGGCAGGGTTGCAACGGCCCTGCAGGCTGACGATGGAGCGGATCAGCGGGAAGCCGAGGTGTTTTCGGGCGGCATGGGGACGCGGCGCGCCCCGTTGAAGCGGGTCTGCCAGTAGGTTTGTCGCATGTCTTCCACCCGCACATGAGAGCCGGAACGCGGGGAGTGGATGAATTTGCCGTCACCCACGTAAATGCCCACGTGGCTGAAGGCGCGGCGCATGGTGTTGAAGAACACCAGATCGCCGGGTTTGAGTTCGTTGCGGTCGATCACTTCGGTGGCGGCAGCCTGTTCGTCGGCACGCCGGGGCAGCACCTTGCCCACCGACTGCTCGAACACGGCGCGCACGAAGCCGCTGCAGTCAAACCCGGTTTCGGCGGTGTTGCCACCGTAGCGGTAGGGCACGCCGAGAAAGCCCATGGCGTCCACCACCAACCGGGACGCCCGCTCGCCCATTGCATCGCGCGCCTGCTGGAACTGGTCACCCAGGCGGGTGATCAGGCCGCGGTCGCTGAGCAACTGGTCCATGTCCTGATAAGCGCCTTCCTGCGGCGCGGCGTGCGCACCGAGGGCGGCGGTCAGCAGAAGGAGGGCGGGCCAGCGTTTCATTGCGGCGCAAGGGTAAGGCCCGTGGCCTCATGCGTCAAGCGAGAAATGCTAGGCAACCCTTTGATTTGTTTGCGTTTGATCACAGCGTGCATGGGGGGCGGCTGCGCCATGGAACCCCTGTCAGCGTTTACCGCCGAGCAGGCCGCCGAGCACGCCGCGCACGAGCTGGCGCCCGATGTTGCTGGCCACGGTGCGGGCCGCGGTCTTGGCCATGGTCTGCACGAGGCCGTCGTACTGGCCCCCGCGCGGGCCGGTGCGGCCAAAAAGCGCCTCGTTGATCATGCCGCCGATCCCGCCGATCCCGCCGCTGTCGGCCTCGGCGGACTTGGGGGCGCCGCCCGGAATGCGGGGAACTTTGGGCTCGGTGGACGCGTCCTTGCCGGGGGAGCCCGCCGGTTCGGCCGCCCCCGCGTGCTGGCGGAACATTTCGTAAGCGCTCTCGCGGTCGATCACCTGCTCGTACACACCCGCCACCAGCGAATTGCGCATCAGCGCCTGGCGCTGTTCGGGCGTGATCGGGCCGATCTGGCTGCCCGGTGGCAGCACGAACACGCGTTCGGTCTCGCTCGGGCGGCCCTTGGCATCGAGAAAACTGACCAGGGCTTCGCCCACGGCGAGCTCGGTGATGGCGGCTTCGATGTCCAGTCCGGCCTTGGGGCGCATGGTCTCGGCGGTGGCCTTCACCGCCTTCTGGTCTCGCGGGGTGAACGCGCGCAGGGCGTGCTGCACCCGGTTGCCCAGCTGGCCCAGCACGCTGTCGGGGATGTCCAGCGGGTTCTGGGTCACGAAGTACACGCCCACGCCCTTGGAACGCACCAGGCGCACGACCAGCTCGATGCGCTCGACCAGCACCTTGGGCGCGTCGTTGAACAGCAGGTGCGCTTCGTCGAAGAAGAACACCAGCTTGGGTTTGTCGGGGTCGCCGATCTCGGGCAGGGTTTCGAACAGCTCCGAGAGCATCCACAACAGGAAGGTGGCGTACAGGCGCGGTGCGTTGAGCAGCTTGTCGGCGGCCAGCACATTGATCACGCCCAGGCCCTGCTCGGTCTGCATGAAATCGCTGATGTTCAGCATCGGCTCGCCGAAGAACTTGTCGCCTCCCTGCTGTTCGATCTGGAGCAGGCCGCGCTGGATCGCGCCGATGCTGGCGGCGCTGATGTTGCCGTATTCGGTGGTGAACTGCTTGGCGTTGTCACCCACGTGCTGCAGCATGGCGCGCAGGTCTTTCATGTCCAGCAGCAGCAGGCCGTTGTCGTCGGCGATCTTGAACACCAGGTTCAGCACCCCGGTCTGGGTATCGTTCAGGCCCAGCATGCGCGCCAGCAGCAGCGGCCCCATGTCGGAGATGGTGGCGCGCACCGGGTGGCCCTGTTCGCCGTAAACGTCCCACAGCGTGGTCGGGCAGGCCACCGGTTCGGGCGCGGGAAGACCCCGGTCGGCCAGGATTCGGGCGACCTTGTCGGGCAGCTTGCCACTCTGGCTGATGCCCGTGAGGTCGCCCTTGACGTCGGCCATGAACACCGGCACGCCGATGCGCGAAAAGCCTTCGGCGAGCTTTTGCAGCGTCACCGTCTTGCCGGTGCCTGTGGCCCCGGTGATCAGCCCGTGGCGGTTGGCCAGACCCGGCAGCAGATGGCACTGGGCATTGGCATTCTGGGCAATCAGCAGCGGTTCGGCCATGTCGCTTTCCTTCGGTCCGGAGGTGGGGCGGCGGTGCGCCCGGGGGGGAAAAGTAAAATCCGCTTTTTATTAGACCAAATTCGGGCAGTACCCAAAGGACGCAACCATGGCTGGACACAGCAAATGGGCCAATATTCAACACCGCAAGGGCCGACAGGACGAAAAGCGGGGCAAGATCTGGACGCGCGTGATCCGTGAAATCACGGTCGCGGCCCGCAGCGGCGGCGGCGATCCCGCCATGAACCCGCGCCTGCGGCTGGCCATCGACAAGGCCAAGGCGGCCAACATGCCGGCCGACCGCATCAAATACAACGTCGACAAGGCTTCGGGCAACCTCGAAGGCCAGGCGTTGGAAGAAATCCGCTACGAAGGCTACGGCATCGGTGGCGCGGCCATCATCGTCGACACCATGACCGACAACAAGGTGCGGACCGTGGCCGAAGTGCGTCACGCGTTCAGCAAGTTCGGTGGCAACCTCGGCACCGAAGGGTCGGTGGCCTTCCAGTTCAAGCACTGCGGGCAGATCATCTTCGCGCCGGGCACGAGCGAAGAGCAGGTGATGGAAGTGGCGCTGGAAGCCGGGGCCGAAGACGTGATCACCGACGACGACGGCGCCATCGAGGTGCTGACCGCCAGTGCCGACTTCGAAGCGGTGAAGGACGCGCTGGAAGCCGCCGGCCTCAAGCCCGAAGTGGCGGAGGTGACCATGCGGCCCGAAAACACCATCGAGCTGACCGGCGAAGACGCCGCGCGCATGCAGAAGCTGCTGGACGTGATCGAAGACCTGGACGATGTGCAAGAGGTCTTCCACAACGCCAGCATTTGACCCACCCCCGCCGCGCTGCGCGCGCCCCTCTGAAGGGGGCGCTGCTGGCAGCCCGGCAAAGTCGGTTCTGCGGCAGCCTGGACAGCAGGCACGCATTCCGCGTGGCATCGTGGCCTGATTTTTGGAGAATGGTTTGAAAGTTCTGGTGATCGGCGGCGGTGGCCGTGAACACGCACTGGCGTGGAAGCTCAAGCAGTCCGAGGGCGTCGACCAGGTGTTCGTGGCGCCCGGCAATGCCGGTACCGCGCGCGATGCCCAACTGACCAACGTGGCGATCACCGACAAGGTGGCGCTGCGCGAATGGGCCCAGGCCAACGGCATCGGCCTGACCGTGGTCGGCCCCGAGGCTCCGCTGGCGGCGGGTGTGGTGGACGAGTTCCGCGCCCACGGCATGGCCATCTTCGGCCCGACGCAGAAGGCCGCCCAGTTGGAAAGCTCCAAGGCCTTCAGCAAGGCGTTCATGCAGCGCCATGGCATCCCGACGGCCGAGTACCAGGCCTTCACCGACCCGGTTCAGGCCCACGCCTATGTGGATGCCAAGGGCGCGCCCATCGTGATCAAGGCCGATGGCCTGGCCGCCGGCAAGGGCGTGGTGGTCGCGATGAGCCTGACCGAGGCCCACGAAGCGATCGACTTCATGCTGCTCGACAACACGCTGGGCGTGGCGCACAACGAAGGCGGCGCGCGCGTGGTGATCGAGGAATTCCTCGAAGGCGAGGAGGCCAGCTTCATCGTGCTGTGCGACGGCGTCAACGCGCTCGCGCTGGCCACCAGCCAGGACCACAAGCGCCTGCTCGATGCCGACCAGGGCCCCAACACCGGCGGCATGGGCGCCTATTCGCCCGCACCGGTGGTCACACCAGCCGTTCACCAGCGCGCCATGGACGAAGTGATCCTGCCCACGCTGCGCGGCATGGCTGCCGATGGCATTCCCTACACCGGTTTTCTCTACGCCGGGCTGATGATCACGCCCGACGGCCGTGTCAAGACACTGGAATTCAACTGCCGCATGGGCGACCCCGAGACGCAGCCGATCATGATGCGCCTGCGCTCCAACCTGGCGCAGGTGCTGCTGTCGGCCACCCGGGCCGAACTGGACCGGGTGACGCTGGACTGGGACCCGCGCGTGGCGCTGGGGGTGGTGCTGGCCGCAGCCGGCTACCCCATGAGCCCGCGCAAGGGTGATGCCATCACCGGGTTGCCGGCCGACAGCGCCGACTGCATGGTGTTCCATGCCGGCACGGCGGGTGAGGGTGGGGCGGTGCAGGTGTCCGGTGGCCGCGTGCTGTGCGTGACGGCCCTGGCCGACAGCGTGGCCGCTGCCCGCGAAAAGGCCTACGCCGCCATCGAGGGCATCCACTTCGATGGCTGCCAGTTCCGCCGAGACATCGGCCACCGGGCGCTGTGAGCGCCAGCCCAAGCCGATGAACCATCCGACCCAGCGCGTCCGCGACTACCTGACCGGGCTGCAGGACCGCATCACCTCCACCATCGGCCTGGTCGATGGCGGCAGCTTCATCACCGACGCCTGGCGCAAGCCGCCGGGCGAGCGCCTGCAGGGGCAGGGCATCACGCAGATCCTGGAAGACGGCGCTGTTTTCGAGCGCGCCGGCTGCGGTTTTTCGCAGGTCAGCGGCCCTGCGCTGCCGCCATCGGCGACCCAGCACCGTCCGGAGCTGGCCGGCGCGCCGTTCGAGGCCATGGGGGTGTCGCTGGTGTTCCACCCGCGCAACCCCTACGTGCCCACCGTGCACATGAACGTCCGCATGATCGCGGCGACGCCTCCCGGCGGCCAGCCGGTGTGCTGGTTCGGTGGCGGCATGGACCTCACGCCCTATTACGGCTTCGAAGAGGATGTGGTGCATTTCCACACCACCTGCCGCCATGCGCTGGATCCGTTCGGTGTCGACAAGTACCCGCGCTTCAAGCGCTGGTGCGACGAGTATTTCTACCTCAAGCACCGCGACGAGCAGCGCGGTGTCGGCGGGGTGTTCTTCGACGATTTTTCGGAACTGGGCTTCGAGGGCAGCTTCGCCATGATGACTTCGGTCGGCGACGCCTTCCTCGACGCCTACCTGCCCATCGTCGATCGCCGCAAGAACACGCCCTACGGCGAGCGCGAGCGCAGCTTCCAGCTCTACCGCCGCGGCCGCTACGTCGAATTCAACCTGGTGTGGGACCGCGGCACGCATTTCGGCCTGCAGTCGGGCGGCCGCACCGAATCCATCCTGTTGTCCATGCCACCGCTGGTGAGCTGGTCCTACCACCGCCAGACGCGCCCGGGCTCGCCCGAAGATGCGCTGTACCGGCAATTCCTCGTGCGCAAGGACTGGATCTGATGAGCCCGACCGAATCTCAGCGTCCGGTGCCATCACCGCAGGGGCGCCCGTTGCGGGTGGGCATGTTCGGCGGGGCGTTCGATCCGCCGCACTGGGCCCACCGCGCTCTGGCCGAAGTGGCCCTGACCCAGCTCGGGCTGGACGTGCTGCATGTGCTGCCCACGGGCCACGCCTGGCACAAGGCGCGCGTGCTGTCCCCAGCCGAGCACCGCCTCAACATGTGCCTGCTGGCGTTCGGCGATTTGCCCAACACCCGGATCGACACCCGCGAAATTCGCCGCGAGGGCCCCAGCTATACGGCAGACACCCTGCGTGAACTGCACGCCGAATACCCGGCGGCCGAGCTGTTCCTGGTGCTGGGCGCCGATCAGCTGCTGGCGTTCAAATCCTGGGTTCGCTGGCAGGAAGTGCAGGATCTCGCCACGCTGGCGGTGGCCAACCGCGCCACCAACATCGGTGCCGACGCGCCGCTCGAACAGGATCGCGAGATGGACTTGTCGGCCGTCGAGCTGCCGTTCCGGCGCCTGGCCATGCCACTGAAAAACATCAGCGCCTCGGCAGTCAGGGCGCGCGTCGGCGGCCCCAGCCTGCCCGAGGCTCAGCTTGAAGTGCTGGTGCCCGAGCCGGTCGCCCGCTATATTTCCCAACACCACCTCTATCAGAACCCTTCATGACCAACGAATCCACCGCCAAAAAAGACATCCAGAAGCTCCAGCGCGCCATCGTCGATGGTCTGGAGGACGTCAAAGGGCAGGACATCGTGGTGTTCAACACAGCCGAGCTGTCGCCGTTGTTCGAGCGCGTGATCATTGCCAGCGGCACCTCCAACCGCCAGACCAAGGCGCTGGCCGCCAGCGTGCGCGACGCCGTGCGCGAGGCCGGTTTCGACAAGCCGCGTATCGAGGGCGAGGAAAACGGTGAATGGATCATCATCGACTGCGGTCAGGCTGTGGCGCACGTGATGCAGCCGGTGATCCGCCAGTATTACCGCCTGGAAGAAATCTGGGGGACCAAGCCGGTGCGGCTCAAGCACGGCACCGACAAGCCCACGCCGGCCAAGCTGGCGGAGGCTGCGGCCCTCAAGGCGGCTGCCAAGAAGGCCGGTAAAGCTGCGGAGCCGGCGGCCAAGGCGGTGGCACCCAAGTCCGCCCGGGCGGTCGCCAAGTCCACAGCGGCCAAGCCGGCGGCCAAATCCGCCAAACCTGCGGCGACCGCCAAGCCCGCCGCCAAGACCCCGGCCACCCGCAAGCCGGCGGCCAAGTCTGCGGCACCGGCCAAGAAGACTGGAGCGCCGCGCAAGCCCGCTGCGGCATTGCCCAAGCTGGTGGTCAACAAGCCTGCCAAGGCCAAGTCGGCCAGTGCGAAGCCGGCCGCCAAAGCGACGGCCAAACCCGCCGCCAAGAAGAAGGCATGAAGCTGGTGATCGTCGCGGTCGGGCAGCGGGTGCCCGACTGGGCGCAGACCGCCTACGACGATTACGCCAAACGTTTCCCGCCCGAGTTGCGGGTCGAACTGCGCACGGTCAAGACCGAGCCGCGTGGCACCAAGTCCGTCGAGGTGCTCATGGCCGCCGAGCGCGAGCGCATCCAGGCCGTGCTGCCCAAGGGGTGCCGCCTGGTGGTGCTGGACGAGCGCGGTACGGCGCTGACCACCAAGGCCCTGGCCCAGCAGTTGCGCCAGTGGCAACTGGGCGGCGACGATGTGGCCCTGGTGATCGGCGGCCCCGACGGGCTGGAGCCGGCCTTCCGCGAAGCGGCCCACCAGCGCATCCGTCTGTCGGACCTGACCCTGCCGCACGCCATGGTGCGCGTGCTGCTGATCGAGCAGCTCTACCGCGGCTGGTCGATCAACGCCAACCATCCTTATCACCGCGAATGAGGGCGGCTTCTTTCCCATGACCCTCTACCTGGCGTCCCAGAGTCCCCGCCGCCGCCAGTTGCTGGAGCAGTGGGGCGTGCCCTGCGAGTTACTGCTGCCCGACGCCGATGAGGACGCCGAAGCGCTGGAAGCCGTGCGGCCCGGTGAGGCGCCGGCTGTCTATGTGCAGCGCGTGACGGCGCTGAAGCTGCAGGCCTCTCTGGCGCGTCTGCAGCGGCGGGGGCTGCCTGCGGCACCGGTGCTGTGCGCCGACACCACCGTGGCGCTGGGCCGCCGCATCCTGGGCAAACCGGCCGACGAGGCCGATGCCCGGCGCATGCTGGCCGCGCTGTCGGGGCAGCGCCACCGCGTCATGACCGCCGTGGCCGTCGGCCTGCCAGCGGTGCGCGAGCGCCCGGCCCGCGCCTGGCAGGCCTTGTCGACGTCCTGGGTGCGCTTTGCGCCGATGACACCGGCACAGATCCGCGCCTACGTGGCCACCGGCGAGCCCATGGGCAAGGCCGGTGCCTACGCCATCCAGGGGTTGGCGGCGATGTGGATCGCCCACATCAGCGGCAGCCATTCGGGCATCATGGGCCTGCCCGCCCACGAAACGGCCGGGCTCTTGCGGCAGGCCGGCGTGCGCTTCGTCGGGACCTGATCGCCGCCGCAGTCCCCCAGAACAACCGAACCGAGACAAGGCCATGACGCAGGACATCCTCATCAACTGGTCTCCGCAGGAGACGCGCGTGGCCGTGGTGGAGCAGGGCGCGGTGCAGGAGGTGCACCTGGAGCGCACGCTGGAGCGTGGCCTGGTCGGCAACATCTACCTGGGCAAGGTCTCCAGGGTGCTGCCCGGCATGCAGTCCGCGTTCATCGACATCGGGCTCGACCGCGCAGCGTTCCTGCACGTGGCCGACCTCATGCCCAACATCGCGGCCAAACACGCCGGTCCCCGTGACAAGCCCGCCACAGAGGCGGCACCGGGCGCAGCGGCCCGCACCGGCCAGCGGGTGCTGCACCCCGACCCGGTGTTGCCTATCGAGCGCCAGGTGTTCGAGGGGCAGGCCCTGATGGTGCAGGTGCTCAAGGACCCGATCGGCACCAAGGGCGCGCGGCTGACGGCGCAAATCAGCATCGCCGGGCGCCTGCTGGTGTTTCTGCCGCAGGACAACCACATCGGCGTGTCCCAGAAAATCCCGACTGCCCAGCGCGATGCCTTGCGCCAGCGTCTGCAGGCGCTGACCGCGCTGTCCGATGGCAGCCCGGCAGGGGGCTTCATCTTGCGCACCAACGCCGAGGACGCGTCGGACGACGAACTGCGTGACGACATCGCCTACCTGCGCAAGACCTGGAAGCGCATCCGCGAGGCCGCCACCCAGCAGCCACCGGCCACGCTGTTGTACGAAGACCTGAGCCTCATGCAGCGCGTGCTGCGCGACCTGGTCGGTGCGCAGACGCAGGCGATCCGCATCGATTCGCGCGAACAGTTCGGCGTGCTGCAGCGTTTCGCCAGCGAGTTCATGCCCGACACGCTGCCGCGCCTGCAGCACTACAGCGGCGAGCGGCCGATCTTCGACCTGTTCGGCATCGACGAGGAGATCGTGCGCGCGCTCAGCCGCCGGGTCGATCTCAAGTCGGGCGGCTATCTGGTGATCGACCAGACCGAGGCGCTGACCACGGTGGACGTGAACACCGGGGGCTTCGTCGGGGCCCGCAACTTCGACGACACCGTGTTCCGCACCAACCTGGAAGCCGCGCAGGCGATCGCGCGCCAGTTGCGGCTGCGCAACCTGGGGGGCATTGTCATCGTCGACTTCATCGACATGGTGCGCGACGAGCATCGCGAGGCCGTGCTGGTCGAGTTCCGCAAGCAGCTCGCGCGCGACCGGGTCAAGACCATGGTGGGCGGCTTCTCGCAGTTGGGGCTGGTGGAGATGACGCGCAAGCGCACGCGCGAGTCGCTGGCCCAGATGCTCAGCGAACCGTGTGCCGCCTGCGGCGGGCGCGGCACGGTCAAGACCGCGCGCAGCCTGTGCTACGACATCCTGCGCGAAATCCTGCGCGAGGCCCGGGCATTCAATCCGCGCGAATTCCGCGTGCTGGCGTCGCCACAGGTGGTGGAGCTGTTTCTGGACGAAGAGAGCCAGCACCTGGCCGGTCTTTCGGATTTCATCGGTAAACCCATCTCGCTGCAAAGCGAGGCCGCGATGACGCAGGAACAGTACGACATCGTGCTGCTGTAAGCGCTACCGACGGCTCATTGGGCACCCCATCGGGGCCTCCGGACAGGCGGCGTTACGCCGATTACGGCCCGTTACGAAAAGCGCCTTCGGTGCCTGCTCAGGTGATGCACATTGCCGACATCGGCGTGTCGCATTGGGCATTTTCCTGTTGCGATGCAGCAGATCGATGGGGGCGGGAACACAATGCTTTTTGCCCTGTTCCTTTTTTGAAACCCTTGCTTCATTACATCGAAATGCATCACATCAAGCTCACCCCCCTGGCGCTGCTGACCGGCAGCCTTCTGGTCACTACCGCCTTCGCCGCCCCGACCGTGGACAAGGAAGGCAACACCGGTTACGCCACGGCCGCCGAATGCGACGCCGCCGTGATCGCCGGCACCGCGCGTTTCTACCAGCCCGTCACCCAGATGCCGACCAAGCTGCAAAAGGGCGAAAAACGTGTGAGCAAAGGCAAGCTGTCCGACCTCGGTCCGGCCTACCAACTGGGCGCTTGCGACCTGGGCGTCGGCCGCAAGAACGGCCGCAATGGCGTTTCCAAGGCCCTGCAGGGCAAGTACGTGCCGTTCTCGCCCGACAGCGCGGTGAACCTCTATGCCGACGCCACCGGCAAGACCGTGCGCGCCAGCATGGCCCAGTGCGACAACCGCTTCTCCGGTGCCTTCCCGCGCGCCGTGCCCGTGCCGCCGCCGGCACCGGTGGCCGTGGCGCCCGCCCCCGCGCCGGCTCCGGCCCCTGTGGTGGCCGCTCCCGCACCTGCTCCGGCCCCCGTGGTGGTGCCGGCTCCCGCCCCGGCTCCCGTGGCCAAGAAGGGCATCACCCCCTACGTGTTCGGCACGCTGGGGGCGGTCAACGACAGCGTCAACTACGGCGCACCGGCGGGCCTTTCGAACGTGGGTGACAGCGATCGCCAGAGCGGTGGCCAACTGGGCGTGGGCCTGCAGTTCAACGACCTGTTGGGTGCCGAACTGTTCTACCAGGGTGGCAAGAAGCACGAATACACCGCCTTCAACGGCACCGGCTATGACATCGGCGTCAAGGCGCTGGGCGCCCGTCTGACCCTGGGCACCAACGTGACCGAAAAGCTGCGCCTGTTCGGCAAACTGGGCGCCGCCCGTGTGACGCACGACCTGTTCACTGGCGGCGACGAGTCCAAGACCCGCGCCCTGCTGGGTGCTGGCCTGACCTACTCGCTCAGCGAGAACCTGGGCGTGCGCTTCGACTACGACCACATCCGCCGCCAGGGCAGCAGCACCAACCCGCGCTGGGGCAACATCGACTACTTCGGTCTGGGTCTGCAGTACAGCTTCTGATCCCCGCGCGTCCGTCGCACCAGGGCTCCTTCGGGAGCCCTTTTTTTGGTCACTGTCATGCCCGCGTGAGCGGGCACTCAGCCTCCGGTGCTCAGGGATGCCCGGTTCCGGCCGCCGTGAAGTCCTGCGCGTGCAGGCGCGCGTACAGGCCTTGCTGTTGCAGGAGTTCGGCGTGGGTGCCTTGTTCGATGACCCGGCCTTCCGCCAGCACCACGACACGGTCGGCGTGCTCGATGGTGCTCAGGCGGTGGGCGATCACGAGCGTGGTGCGGCCCTTCATCAGGCGTGTCAGGGCATCCTGCACCAGCCGTTCGGACTCGTTGTCGAGCGCCGAGGTGGCCTCGTCGAGGATAAGGATCGGCGCGTTCTTGTAGATCGCGCGGGCGATGGCCAGGCGCTGGCGCTGGCCGCCGGAAAGTTCGGTCGCGTTGTGGCCCACGTTGGTGTGGATGCCCTGCGGCAGTTGCTCGACCAGATCGAGCAGGTTGGCCGAGGCCAGGGCCTGCCGGATGCGGGCCTCGTCGCGCGTATCTTCACTGGCCCCCAGTGAGACGTTGGCGGCCAGCGTGTCGTTGAACATCACCACGTCCTGGCTGACCATGGCGAACTGGCGCCGCAGGCAGTCGAGCTGCCAGTCGGGCAACGGCACCCCGTCCAGGCGGATGTCGCCGCTTTCCGGGGCGATGAAGCGCGGCAGCAGATTGGCCAGGGTGGATTTGCCGGAGCCGGACGGGCCGACCAGCGCCACCACCTGGCCGGGCGCAACGTGCAGGTTCAGCCCTCGCAACGCCACGCGCCCGTCATCGCCGTCGCCCTTGCCGGGGTAGCGCACCCAGACACCGTCCAACGTGAGTTCGCCCCGCACGGCCTTGTCGGGGCAGTACGCGCCGCCCGCCTGTTCGGGGGTCTGTTCGATCAGTTCCAGCCCCCGTTCCAGGGCGGCCAGGCCGCGGGTGATGGGGCCGGCGATTTCGGCCAGGTGCCGCACCGGCGCCACCAGCATCAGCATGGCGGTGACGAAGGCCACAAAGTTGCCGACGGTGACCCCGTTGGCATGGCTTTGCCAGAGCGCCACCGAAATCACAGCGGACAAAGCGACGGCCGCCAGCACCTGGGTGAGCGGCGTCATGGCCGCCTGCGCGACGGTGCTTTTGAGCGCCAGGCGCCGCAGGGCCTGGCTCAGGTGCCCGAAGCGCTGTTGCTGAGGCGCCTGCGCCTCGTGCAGGCGCACGACGCGGTGCGCCATCACGTTCTCTTCGACCACATAGGCCAGTTCGTCGGTGGCTTCCTGGCTGGTGCGCGTGAGGCGGTACAGGCGACGCGAGAACACACGCATGACGAAGATCAGTGCCGGGAACAGCAGCACCACGATCAGGGTGAGCCGCCAGTTCAGGTAGAGCAGGTAGCCCATGAGCGCGACCAGTGTCAGGCTGTCCTTGGAGAAAGTGAGCAGAGCGTTGACCAGCGTGGTCGTGCCCGACTGCACCTCGTAGACCAGCGTGTTGGACAGGCGGCTCGCGCTCTGGCGCGCGAACAGGCTCGCGTCGGCACGGCTCATGCGCGAGAACATCGCCTCGCGCAGGTTGAGCAGGCCCAGGCTCGCGGTGTAGGACAGCGCGTACTGGGCGATGAAACCGGCCAGGCCCCGCACGGCAAACAAACTGATGAGCGCGGCGGGAACCATCCACAGTGCGATGGCTCCATCGTTGAATCCACGGTCCAGCAGCGTCTTCAGCAGGGCGGGAATCATCGGCTCCGTGATGGCGCCGAGCACGGTGCCGGCCAAGGCCAATGCAATGCCTGCCTTGGCCGAGCGGAAGTAAGGCCAGAATCGCCGGAGGCGCTGCAAAATCGTGGGGGAGGGCGCAGTCTTGTCGGTCATGTCGGCGGGTGTGCGGTCCGGGAAACCGGACCGGTTTCTGCAGCGGAGAGGCGGTGTTTGTGCATGCTGCAGCGCACATATTGTCACGGCGTGACGCCGGGCTTCCGGTATTATCCGACGGCATGCGTCAGCGCGATTTTTCCGGTCCCCAACGATCTTCTCGAACACCGCTGCCCATGCAGGATTCTTTCGCTCCCATTGCCCCTCTGTCCCCTTCGCGCCGCGCCCTGCTGGGCTGTGCCGTCACGCTGCCGGCGCTTGCGCTCTCCGCACCGCCTGCGCTGGCCCAGTTCCGGGTCGAAGTTTCTGGCGCAGGCGCTTCCCAGATTCCTTTTTCCGCCGTCACGTTCCGCGACAACGGGATCCTCTCCGATGACATCGCCGCCATCGTGCGGGCCGATCTGGAACGCAGCGGGCTGTTCCGTTTTGTGGCGCCGCTGCCCGTGGCGCACGACGAAATGTCGCGGCCCGATTTCAACGCCTGGCGGCAGAAGACGGCCGATGCCTTGCTGACAGGCAGCGTCAGCCGCCTCGCCGACGGCCGTTTCGACGTGCGCTTCCGCGCCTGGGACACGGTCAAGGGTCAGGAACTGGGTGCCATGCAGTTCACGGAGCCGCAGAACCGTATGCGCAACGTGGCCCACAAGATTGCCGACTACCTGTACGAGCGGCTGACGGGCGACAAGGGCGTGTTCTCCACGCGCATCGCCTACGTCACCAAGCAGGGCAGCCAGCACCGCCTGATGATCGCCGACGCCGATGGCGAAGGCTCCGCGGCCGCGTTCACCAGCAGCGAGCCCATCATCTCGCCGAGTTGGGCGCCGGGCGGCTCGCAGGTGGCCTACGTGTCGTTCGAGTCGCGCAAACCGGTCATCTATTCGCACGACATCTTCTCGCGCCAGCGGCGCATGCTCGCCAACTTCCGCGGCTCCAACAGCGCGCCTTCGTGGTCGCCTGACGGCCGCCAGTTGGTGGCCACGCTGTCGCTGTCGGGCAATTCGCAGATTTACGCCATGGCGTCCGGCGGCTCCTCGCCGCGCCGGCTCACCAATTCGGGCAGCATCGACACCGAGCCGGTGTTCAGTGCCGACGGTCGCAGCATCTACTTTGTCAGCGACCGGGCGGGCAGCCCGCAGATCTACCGCATGGATGCACAGGGCGGCGGCGCGCAGCGCATCACCACCTCGGGCACCTACAACATTTCGCCCTCGCCCAGCCCGGACGGCCGGCTGCTGGCTTTCATCTCGCGCATCGGTGGGGCGTTCCGCCTGCACGTGATGGATCTGTCGTCGGGATCGGTCTCGGCACTGACCGAGACCAGCGCCGACGAAAGCCCGAGCTTCGCACCCAACAGCCGCCTGATCGTCTACGCCACCCGCGAAGGTGGTCGCGATGCGCTCATGACCACCACCGTCGACGGCCGCGTCAAGACCCGCCTCGCCAGCAGCCAGGGCGATATCCGCGAACCCGACTGGGGCCCTTTTGCGGCCTGATCCGATTTATCCACCGTCTCCGTCTGCTCACTGATTCCTCTGAAAGGTCCACCATGTCTCCAACCCGGCGCCGCATTTCTCCCTGGTCCCAACGCATCGGCGGCTTGCTGCTGTGCCTCACGCTGGCTGCCTGCGGCTCCAGTGTCAAGCTCGATGACGTGCCGGTGGAAGACCGCAATGCCGGCGGTGCCCAGACCGGGCAGAACGGTGTCGATCCGCGCACCGTGCAGGGCGTGGACATGACGCAGGACGGCGCGGCCGGTATCGGCCAGCAGCCCGTCGGCCTGGCCCGCGTGGTGTACTTCGATTACGACAGCTTCGACGTGCGCGCCGATGGCCGCACCGTGATCGATAGCAATGTGCGCTACCTCAAGGCCAACCCCAGCCGCCGCGTCAGCCTTGAAGGCCATACCGACGAGCGTGGCGGGCGCGAATACAACCTGGCGCTGGGTCAGAAGCGCGCCGAGGCCGTGCGCCGTGCGCTCGCGGCCCAGGGTGTCCCCGATGCCCAGATGGAAGCCGTGAGCTTCGGCGAGGAAAAGCCGGCCGAGATGGGCAGCGACGAAAGCGCGTACGCAAAAAACCGCCGCGTTGAAATCCTCTATCGCTGAACCTGATGCCGTTGCGTTCCCTCTCTCTCCGCGAACTGCTGCTCGGTGGCGGCTTGGCAGCCACGCTGCTGGCGCCGCTGCCGGCCCAGGCCCTGTTTGACGACAACGAAGCGCGCAAGGCCATCATCGAACTGCGCCAGAAGTTCGATGCCAACAAGGCTGCGACCGACGCGGCCCTGTTGCGCCTCGGTGACGAGGTGCGCGATCGTCGGCCTCTCAACGAGCTGATGAACCAGATCGAGCAGTTGCGTGCCGAGCTGGCCCAGTTGAAGGCGCAGAACGACAGCTTGTTGCGCCAGGTGGCCGATCTCCAGCGCGGCCAGCAGGCAGCCCAGGCCACGGTGGACGAACGCCTGCGCCAGTTCGAGCCGGTACCGGTGACGGTCGACGGTCTGACCTTCGATGTGCAGCCCGCCGAAAAGCGTGAGTACGACGCCGTCATGGACGTTGTGCGCCGCTCCGACTTTGCCGGGGCCGCCGCCGGGTTCGAGACCTTCCTGCGCCGGTATCCGGACAGCGGCTACACGCCGTCCGTGCTGTACTGGCTGGGCAATGCCCAGTACGCGAACCGTGCCTACCGCGAATCCCTGGGCACGCACCGCCGGCTGGTGAACACCTACCGCGACCACCCGCGTGCCCCCGAGGCCCTGCTGGCCATCGCCAACAGCCAGGTCGAGCTCAAGGACGCACGCTCTGCCCGCAAGACCCTGGAAGACCTGATCAAGGGCTACCCGCAGTCCGAAGCCGCCGCCGTGGCGCGCGACCGCCTGTCTCGCCTGCGCTGATCCCGCCTGTGCCGCGCCCTGTCGTGCGCTGAGGACTCTGCCGCGCCGGACGCCAAAGTCCCGCGCGCGCTTCTACAATCGCGGCCCATGGAACCGGCCGACTTTCAACAACTCAAATCCCACGTGCTCTGGGCCGCTTTTGCGGCCTCTGCCGTTTTTGGCTTCATCACGCAGCGCACCCATTTCTGCACCATGGGCGCGATCAGCGACGTCGTGAACATGGGCTCCTGGGTCCGCATGCGCATGTGGGGCATGGCGGTCGGCGTGGCCATGATCGGCTTCCAGCTGATGACCTGGCTGGGCTGGATCGACCCGACCCAGACGATCTACGCCCCGGGGCGCATCATCTGGCTCTCGGCCCTTGTGGGCGGTGCGCTGTTCGGCTTCGGCATGGTGCTGGCTTCGGGCTGCGGCAGCAAAACCCTGGTGCGCATCGGCACCGGCAGCCTCAAGGCGCTGGTGGTGTTCTTCGTGATGGGGTTTGCGGCGTTTGCCACCATGCGCGGCATTCTGGCGGTGGTGCGCGTCCGCACTGTGGATCAGGTGGCCTTCGACCTCCCGGGAGGCAGTGCCGTGCCGGCTGCGCTGTCGGCATGGGCTGGTGGCGACGCCAGCATGCTGGGCCTGCTCATGGGACTGGTCGTCGGTGGCGGTCTGGTGCTGTGGGCGCTGGCGAACGCAGAATTTCGCGCCTCGTTCAACCACTGGCTGGCCGGCGCCGGCATCGGGCTGGTGATCGTGGCCATGTGGTGGATCAGCGGCCACCTGGGTTTTGTGCCCGAGCACCCGGAAACCCTGGACCCGGTCTACGTGGCCACCAATTCCGGTCGCATGGAAGCGCTGACCTTCACCGCCCCCATGGCTTATGCGCTGGACTGGCTCATCCACTTCAGCGACACCTCCAAGCTGCTCACCATCAGCGTGGTGTCGGTGGCCGGCGTGGTGGTGGGCGCCTTCGTCCAGGCCCTGTGGGAGCGCAGCTTCCGCTGGGAAGGTTTTCGGGACACCCAGGACACCGCCTTGCACATCGTGGGCGCGCTGTGCATGGGCGTGGGCGGCGTGACCGCCATGGGCTGCACGGTGGGGCAGGGCCTGTCGGGCCTGTCGACACTGAGTCTGACCAGCATGATCGCCGTGGCCGGTATCGTGCTCGGTGCTCTGGGCGGCTTCCGCCTGCAGATGTGGTTGCTGGAGCGCGGCTGAGCCGTGCCGGTGGGCGGTTTACGCGATGGCACCTGAATTCGAGCGCCGCTTCGGCGGCCTGCGCCGTCTCTATGGCGCAGCCGGGGCGCAGCGCCTGTTTGACGCGCACGTGGCGGTGGTCGGCATCGGTGGTGTCGGCTCCTGGGCGGTCGAAGCGCTGGCGCGCAGCGGCGTGCGGCGGCTCACGCTGATCGACCTGGACCACGTCGCCGAGTCGAACATCAACCGCCAGATCCACGCCAGCGAAGCCACGCTGGGCCAGGCCAAGGCCGAGGCCATGCGCGAACGCATCGCGCTCTACCACCCGGATGCGGTGGTCGATGTGGTCGACGACTTTGTGACCGCGGACAACTGGCCCGCGCTGATGGCCGGGTTGCCGCCACCCGACGCCCTCATCGATGCCTGCGACCAGGTGCGCGCCAAGACCGCGATGGCCGCCTGGGCCCTGCGTGAGTCCAGGCCCTTGGTCACGGTGGGCGCGGCCGGTGGCAAGCGATTGCCGCAGGCGGTGGAGGTGGGCGATCTGGCCGGCACCACGCACGATCCTTTGCTGGCCAAGCTGCGCTACCAGTTGCGGCGATCGCACGGCGCCTCCCGCGAAGGGCGCATGGGCGTGACCTGTGTGTTCAGTCGCGAAAACGTGGCACCACCAGACGCGGCCTGTCTGGTCGATGGCGCCGCCGCACCGGGTGCAGCGCTCAATTGCCATGGCTATGGCTCGGCGGTGAGCGTGACCGCCACCTTCGGTCTGTGCGCAGCGGGCTGGGTGCTCAATCACCTGGCCGAAGGGCGGGGCTGAACGGCCCAAGAAAAAAGGTCCACAGCCGTGTGGCGGTGGACCTTTTTGGGGATTCTGGTAGGACGTGAGGGATTCGAACCCACGACCAACGGATTAAAAGTCCGCTGCTCTACCAACTGAGCTAACGTCCCCCATGCAGACTTAACAAAAAATCTGTCAGGTGCTGCGAAGCCCACGATTATAGCGCAATCGCGGGCCATCTTCGGAGGCATCGACGGCGATGCCTTTGCTCAGCCCGTCTCGTGCAGGCCGCCCAGGCCCCACAGGGCTTCAGCGGCCACCCGCTCCTGCTGAATGCGCAGCGCCAACGCCTGCGCCGAGCCGCCCAGGGGACGGTTGTCGATCGCGCGCAGGCGGCTCTGCACAGTGGGTTCACCCAGCACCGCCTGCGCGGCACGGTTGAGCGCATTCAGCCGATCGGCAGGCGTGCCCGCCGGTGCAAAAAGACCGAAGGTGGACCACAGATTTGCCTGGGGCAAGCCCAGTTCGGCCAGGGTCGGCACCCCGGGCAGGGTGGACGAGCGTTCCGGTGCACCCAGGGCCAAGGCGCGCAGCCGGCCTTGGCGCACGTGCGCGAGTTGCTGCGGAGCGAGGTTGCTGGAGAGCAGGTGAAACTGCCCACCCAGTGCGTCGTTGATCTGCTGGCCCCCGCCCTTGTACGGGATGTGCACGATCGGCGCCCCGCTGGCTTGGCGGGTATGGGCCAGCACCAGATGACCTGTGGTGCCGCGGCCGGAGCTGGCCCAGCGCAACCCACCGGGTATCTGCCGGGCCTGCTGCAAGGCCGAGGGCAGGTCGTGGGCGGCCAGTGCCGGTGTGGCCAGCAGCAGCAGGGGCGTGGCCATCACGGCCATCACCGGCACCACGTCGCGTGTCGGATCGAAGCCCAGGCGCATCATGAGCGGCAACACCGTCAACGGGGTGATGGCCGACCAGAGCAGGGTGTGCCCGTCGGCAGGTGCCCGACTCAGGTGTTCGAAGGCCAGGGTGCCGCTGGCTCCAGGCCGGTGGCGCACGACGACCGCCACCCCCAGCCGCCCGGCCAGGCGCTCGGCCAACAGGCGGGCCACCTCGTCGCTCACCCCGCCCGGCGGGTAGGCCACCACGAGTTGCACTGGGCGCTGCGGCCATGGGGTTCCCGCCTGGGCCGCCGGCAGAGCGACCAGGGCGCTCACGCCGGCCTCGATCAGCCAGCGGCGGCGGTTCGGTGCGGCGGCATGGGTCACGGTTGTGCCAGCTCGCGTGCCATCGCGATCAGGTGCGCCAACGGGCCTTCGGCGTCGCTGCGGCGCCAGGCCAGGGTCAGCGGCGCCGACAGCGCCTGCCCGCCGGCAATGGGGCAGTAGACGATGGCCTCCGGGTGGGCACCGCTCATGGACGCGGGCACCACCGACACGCCGGCACCGGCAGCGACGAGGTTCAGGTTGGTCATCATGCGGTCGACCTCGGCGACGATGCGTGGCTGGAAACCGGCCTGCTCGCACAGCCGCAGCCAGTTGGCGTAGAGGCCCGGCGCCCCCGGGCGCCGGACCAGGATGAAGCCGTCGTCGCGCAGGGCTTGCGGTGCCAGGGGGCGTGGCCGGCCGTCGGGCACCAGCGGATGGCCCCAGGGCAGTGCGAGCATGGCCGGCTCGGTCAGCAAGGTGAGCATGTCGATGCCGGGCGGGTGGTTCACCGGTACCCGCAGCAGGCCGGCGTGCAGGCGGCCGGCGACCAGGGCATCCAGAATGTCCTCGGCGTTGTGCTCGCTCAGGCGCAGCTCGATGCCCGCGAAGCGCTGTCGACATTCGCGCAGCAGGCGCGGGGTGAAAGCATGGGCCGCGGCCGAGCTGGTGAAGGCCACGTCGAGCACGCCTTCGCGCCCGGCGGCGATGCGCGCCATGCGCTCCTGCAGGGCACCCATGCCGGCCACCAGGCGCTGTGCTTCGGTGCGCAGCACCTGGCCGGCGGGCGTGAGGGCCACGCCCTTGGGGTGGCGGCGCAGCAGCGGTACGCCCACTTCGTGTTCCAGGGCCATGATCTGCTGGCTCAGCGGCGGCTGCTGAATGCCCAGAACCTCGGCCGCGCGCGTGAGGGAGCCGGCATCGGCCACGGCGAGAAAGTAGCGCAGGTGGCGAATATCCATATTCATATGATATGGACTTTCATAGTTCCATATATTTGACGTCTCCTTTGGCCAGCCGTATCGTCGCACGCCTCATTCCACGACACAAGGAGACACGGTATGGCAACGATGATTCGACGGTCCTGCGCCCCCACAAGCCGGTGGCGGTACGGTTTGCTGGCGGCGCTGCTGGCGCAGGCCGGCTGGGCGTTGGCACAGATGCCCGCAGCCCCGGCGCGCGACGAATTTTTCTGGCTGGGAGCGATCAACAAGGCCACGGCGGTAATCAATACCGACGAAGGCCTGCTTGATCGGCAGCTCGCGCCGCGCCTCGCCGCCGGTATCGACAAGGTGCTGGCCGATGGCGGCCAGCCCGGCGGCGCCCGGCCGCGCACCGTGATTTCTTTCGAGCCGTTGCTGATCAAGGCGGCCGGCCCTGAAGTCACCTGGCTGCACGCCGGGCGCTCCAGCCAGGACATGCACGCCACCTACCGCGCCGCGATTCTGCGCGACGAACTGCTGGTGCTGGCCACGGAGTTGAACCGCACCACCGAAGCGCTGGTGAAACTGGCCGACAAGCACCAGGCGACCATCGTGCCCAACTACACCAACGGCGTGGCCGCCCAGCCCAACAGCCTGGGGCACAACCTGCTGGGCCATGCGGCCGGTCTGGAGCGCGACGCGCAGCGCTTGCGCGAGGCCTATGCCCGCATCGACCGCTCGGCCATGGGCACGACGGTGCTCAACGGGTCGAGCTGGCCGCTCAACCGCCGCCGCATGGCCGACTACCTGGGCTTTGCCGGTACGGTCGACAACGCCTACGACGCTTCGCAGATTTCGTCCATGGAACACCCCGTGGAAGTGGGGGCGGTGGTGACCGCCATTGCTCTGCACGCCGGGCACTTCATCGAAGACGTGATGGTGCAGTACGCCGCGCCGCGCCCCTGGATGCTGCTGGCCGAGGGCGACGGCAACACCTACGTGTCCAGCGCCATGCCACAAAAGCGCAACCCCGGCCTGCTCAACAGCACGCGGCGCCAGGCTTCCGGCGTGATCGCGGTGGCCCTGGGGCCGGTGATCCGCGCCCACAACATCACCCCGGGCATGGCCGACCCCAAGGAGGTCCAGGACAACAGCGCCCTGGTGCGCAGCACGGTGGCGATGCTCAAGGGCTGGCAGCGCATCCTGGGTGCGCTGGTGGTCAGCCCGGAGCGGGCACTGGAAGAGCTCGACAGCGACTGGACCGCGTCACAGGAACTGGCCGATCTGCTGATGCGCCAATACCAGGTGCCGTTCCGCATGGGGCATCACTTCGCCTCCGATCTGGTCGACCACGCGCGCCAGAACAACCTGCGGCCCTCCAACTTCCCTTATGCGACGGCGCGCGAGATTTACGCGCGTACCCTGAGCAAAGACGGTGGCAACCCCGAGCTGCCGATGAGCGAGGCGGAATTCAAGGCCGCGCTGGATCCGGTGGCCATCGTGCGGGCGCGCGCCACCGCAGGTGGGCCGCAGCCGGCCGAGATGGTGCGGATGCTGTCGCTGGCCCAGCAGCAGATCCAGGCGCAATCGGCGTGGATCGCGCAGCGCCAGCAGCGCATTCAAGGCGCGCTGGCCCAGCTCGATACCGATTTCAAGGCCTTGTTGCCCAAGCCCTGAGCGGGCTGTCGATCTCCCCGTTCAGGGGCGTCGGGGCAGGGGTGTGCGGGCGTCGGCATCGCCATCGGCCCAGACTCCCCGGCGTGCGATGCGGGCTTCCTGCTGGGCCTGCAGCAGGGCGGCCGTGCCACCTTCGCCCAGGGAGAGCGCCCAGGCCAGGCCCGCGCGAACCTGGGCGTCGGCGGCGCGCTGGCCCTGGCATTCGACATCGGCGGTAACTCTGCCGCCAGCGCGCGGCGGCGTACGCGGCCGCAGGGTGACCGCCTGGCGCTCGCACAGTTGGCGCAGTGCGAGCCGGGCGGTCCCGCTGCGGGGGTGTGTCGGGTCCGGTGCCTGAATGCCGGCCACGCGCACCGTCAGCGTCTGCGCGGCAGCGGCTTCACCACAGCGCACGGACAGTGCATCACCGCTCGTCACGGCGATGGCCAGACAGAACAGAACGGCGGTGCTCATGCCCGCCACCACCGTGCCCAGGAGGGGCAGGTCACTTCTTCTTGATCAGGCCGTAGACCACCAGCAGCAGGATCGCGCCGATCACCGAAGCGATGAACCCCGCCGCCTGGCCCGGGGCGTACAGACCCAGGGCCGCACCCAGGTAGCTGGCCACGAAGGACCCGGCGACCCCGAGCAGGGCGGTCATGATCCAGCCCATGCTGTCGTTGCCGGGTTTGATGGCGCGCGCGACGAAGCCGGCGATGAGACCGATGAGGAGGGTGCCGATGATCGACATCATGGTGAAAGACCTTTCAGGGGACGATGAACCAGGGCAGCGCCGCCGTTGGCCGGGCGCTGTGCTGGGGCCACTGTAGCGCCGAAGTGCCGCCCCTGCGTGACAGCGGGGTGAGCCGCACGCAGGTCGTGGCACCGGGCGCGCAGCGCGTCACACGCGTGTGGTGCGCGGGCGCCGCGAGCCTGGTTTGCAGCGGGGCGCGTAGTCAGCCCGTGGCTTCGGCCGACGCCGCCTCGATGGCTTCGCTCAGCTCCAGCCAGCGGGCTTCGGCCGTCTCCAGCGCGTCGCCCACGGCCTTCAGCCGCCGGCCGGCTTCGGCGATCTCGGCCGGCGGCAGGTTGCCGCTGAGCGCGGTTTCCAGCCCGGTTTTTTCCGCTTCCAGGCCGGCCATGCGCTTTTCCACCTGCTCCAGTTCCTTGCGCAGCGGGCGCAGCCGCTCGGTCACTTGCTGGCGGCGTTGGGCGTCCAGCCGGCGCTGTTCGCCGCTGCGCGGCGCCGGGGCGCTGGCGGGGGGCGCCGGATCATCGGGGCGGGGTGCTGCGGCCACCGGCGCAGGCGGTTCGGCGGTCGCTGCACTCTCGGTCGCCGCGGCGGCCGCCACCGATTTGCCCGCCGCGCGCTGGGCCTCGCGCGCCTGCCGTGCCACGTCGAGCAGGTAGCGCTGGTAATCGTCGAGGTCGCCGTCGAACGGCGCGATGCCGCCGCGCGAGACCAGCCAGAACTCGTCGCACACCGCCCGCAGCAGGGCCCGGTCGTGGCTGACCAGCATCACCGTGCCTTCGAACTCGTTGAGCGCCACCGACAGCGCTTCGCGCGTGGCCAGATCCAGGTGGTTGGTCGGTTCGTCGAGCAGCAGCAGATTGGGGCGCTGCCAGACGATCATGCACAGCACCAGGCGCGCCTTTTCGCCGCCGCTCATGGTGCCCACGGCCTGCTTGACCTGGTCGCCGGTGAAGTTGAAGGTGCCCAGGAAGTTGCGCAGGTCCTGTTCGCGCGTGGCCTGGCCGGCCAGACGGCCCTGCGCCGTGCAGTCCTTGACCAGGCGGATCATGTGCTCCAGCGGCGTATCGGCCGGGCGCAGCACATCGAGTTCCTGCTGCGCGAAATAGCCGATGTTCAGGCCCTTGCCTTCGGTGATCTCGCCGCTGATCGCCGTCAGGTCGCGCGCGATGGTCTTGACCACCGTGGACTTGCCCTGGCCGTTGGCGCCCAGGATGCCGATGCGCTGTCCGGCCAGCACCGACTTGCTGACGCCGCGCACGATCACCGTCGGGTCACCCGTTTCCTGCAGCGGCGGGTAGCCGAAGCTGACCTCGTGCAGGGCCAGCATGGGGTTGGGCAGGTTCAGCGGTTCGGCGAATTCAAAGGTGAATTCGGCCTCGGCCAGCACCGGCCCGATCTTTTCCATGCGTTCGAGCGCCTTGACCCGGCTCTGCGCCTGCTTGGCCTTGCTGGCCTTGGCCTTGAAGCGGTCGATGAACTTCTGCAGGTGCGCCATCTTCTCCTGCTGGCGCGTGTAGGCCGAGGCCTGCAGGGCCATCTGCTCGGCGCGCATGTCTTCGAAGCGGCTGTAGTTGCCGCCGTAGCGGTGCAGCTGGGCGCGTTCGATGTGCACGGTGACGTTGGTCACGGCATCCAGGAATTCGCGGTCGTGGCTGATCACCAGCAGCGTGCCCTGATAACGCTTGAGCCAGTCTTCCAGCCAGACCAGGGCGTCCAGGTCCAGGTGGTTGGTCGGTTCGTCGAGCAGCAGCAGCTCGCTCGGGCACATCAGCGCACGGGCCAGTTGCAGGCGCATGCGCCAGCCGCCCGAGAAGCTGTTGACCGGCCGATCGAGTTCGTCGGTGCGGAAGCCCAGGCCCAGGATCAGCGCCTGCGCGCGCGACGGTGCATCGTGGGCGCCGGCGTCGTGCAGCGCCATGTAGGCGTGCGCCATGCGTTCGCCGTCATCGCTGGCCTCGGCCGCCGTCACCTCCTGCTGGGCAGCCAGCAGGGTCACGTCGCCTTCGATGACGAACTGCGTCGCCGGCATGTCGGTTTCGGGCATGTCCTGCGCGACCTGCGCCATGCGCCATTGCGGAGGAATGGAAAAATCGCCCTTGTCCTCGTGCAGCGTGCCGTCGAGCAGGCGGAACAGGCTGGATTTGCCGGCACCGTTGCGTCCCACCAGACCGATTTTTTCGCCCGGATTGAGGGTGCAGGACGCGCCGTCGAGCAGCACCCGGGTGCCGCGGCGCAGGGTGATGTTGCGCAGACTGATCATGCCGCGTCCTCCGGCAGCGCCAGCATGTCGCGGGTGAGCAGCAGCACCTGGTCGCTGCCGGCGCTGGTCTCCAGCCAGTCGGGCAGCAGGTGCGGGAAGGCGGCTTCGAAGTGTTCGCGCTCGTTGCCGATTTCCAGCACCAGCACGGCGTTTTCGGTCATGCGGGCCGGTGCGTCGCGCAGCAGGCGGCGGACGAAGTCCATGCCATCGGCGCCGCCGGCCAGGGCCAGTTCGGGCTCCGCCCGGTACTCGGGGGGCAGCGCGGCCATGCTGCCGGCGTTCACGTAAGGCGGGTTGCAGAGGATCAGGTCCCACGGACCGGGGCAGGCGGCCAGGCCGTCGGACTCGACCAGGGTGATGCGTTCCTGCAGACCGTGTTTGTCCACATTGATGCGGGCCACGGCCAGTGCATCGGCGGAAAGGTCGGCGCCGGTGACCTGGATGTCGGGCCAGGCCATGGCGGCCAGCACGGCCAGGCTGCCGTTGCCGGTGCACAGGTCGAGCACCTGCCGCGTGTCTTCGGAGAGCCAGGCGTCGAAGCCGCCGTCGGCGATCAGTTCGGCGATGAAGCTGCGCGGCACGATGCTGCGCTCGTCCACGTAGAACGGCACGCCTTGCAGCCAGGCTTCGCGGGTGAGGTAGGCCGCGGGCTGGCGGGTGGCGATGCGGCGTTGAATCAAGGCGTTGGCCGCCTGCGCCTCGGCTTCGGTCACGGGGCGGGTGGCCAGGGTGCCGAGGTCGCTGTCCAGCGGCAGGCCGAGCTGCCACAGCACGAGCCAGGCGGCTTCATCGTGGGCGTTGGTGGTGCCGTGGCCATAGGCCAGGGCGGCGGCGTCGAGGCGGGCGGTGGCGCCCGCCAGCAGGTCCTGCAGGGTCATGTGGGTGGGGCCGGGTGTCAGCGGCCAGTGGCTGGGGCAGCCAGGTTTTCCAGCGTGCGGCGGTAGATGGCGGTGAGCGGTTCGATGTCGGCCAGCGCCACGTGTTCGTCCACCTTGTGGATGGTGGCGTTGGGCGGGCCGAGTTCGATCACCTGCGGGCAGACGCGGGCGATGAAGCGGCCGTCGCTGGTGCCGCCGGTGGTGGAGAGCTCGGTTTCGATGCCGGTCTCTTGCCGAATGGCATTGCGCACGGCGTCGACCAGCGTGCCAGGCGTGGTGAGAAAGGGCAGGCCACCCACCGTCCAGGCCAGGTCGTAGTCGGTGCCGGCTTGCAGGCCGTACCGCGCCAGCAGCCCGGCCACGCGCTGCTGCAGGCCTTCGGGCGTGGACTCGGTGCAGAAACGGAAGTTGAAGTCCAGCACCACGGCGCCGGGAATCACGTTGCTGGCGCCGGTACCGCCGTGGATGTTGCTGACCTGCCAACTCGTGGGCGGGAAGAAGGCGTTGCCTTGGTCCCAGGTGGTGGCGGCCAGTTCGGCCAGCGCGGGCGCGAGCAGGTGGATCGGGTTCTTCGCCAGGTGCGGGTAGGCGATGTGGCCCTGGACGCCCTTGACCGTGAGCTTGCCGCTCATGGTGCCGCGGCGGCCGTTCTTGATCATGTCGCCGGTGCGCTCGACCGAAGTGGGTTCGCCGACGATGCACCAGTCCAGCCGCTCGCCGCGCGCCTGCAGCCATTCGCAGACTTTCACGGTGCCGTCCACGGCCGGGCCTTCTTCGTCACTGGTGAGCAGGAAGGCGATGTCGATCGGCGCGTCGGGCTGCGCGGCCAGGAACTGTTCGCAGGCCACGACCATGGCCGCCAGCGAGGTCTTCATGTCGCTGGCGCCGCGCCCGTAGAGCCGGCCGTCGCGGTGCGCGGGCACGAAGGGGTCGCTTGTCCACAGGTCCAGCGGGCCGGTGGGGACGACATCGGTGTGACCGGCGAACACCAGCGTGGGGTGCTGGCCACTGCCACGGCGGGCCCAGAGATTGGTGACGCGGAAGTCGGCCGGGCCGCTTTCCAGGGTTTCGCAGGCAAAGCCCAGTGCCTGCAGCCGTTCGGCAATCAGGGCCTGGCAGCCCTCGTCCCGCGGGGTGACAGAGGGACGCGAGATCAGGGCTTCGGTCAGGCGCAGGGTAGCGGTCATCAGAATTTGACGTCGAGCGTGAACTCGGTGAAGGTGGGCGCCTCGTTGGGGTCGTCTTCGACCGGCAAGGCCTGCTGGGCGGTCTTGCTGGCGTTGAAGTCGTTCTGCAGGCGCCACAGCAGGTTGTTGGGCGAGTCGGCGTGGGCCAGCGCCTCGTTGCGCGAGACCAGCCCGTCGACCACGAGGCGCGCCAGATCCTGCTCAAAGCTCTGCGAGCCTTCGGCCAGCGATTTTTCCATCGCCTCGCGCACGCCGGAGAAGTCGGCCTTCTGGATCAGGTCGGCGATCAGTGCGGTGTTGAGCATCACCTCCATGGCCGGCACACGGCCGCCGGTGTGGGTGCGCAACAGGCGCTGCGAGACGATGGCGCGCAAGGCGGCGGCCAGGTCGCCCAGCATGGTGGGACGCACTTCCACCGGGTAGAAGCTCAGGATCCGGTTGAGCGCCTGGTAGCTGTTGTTGGCGTGCAGCGTGGCCAGGCACAGGTGGCCGGAGTGCGCGTAGGCGATGGCGGCCGACATGGTTTCGCGATCGCGGATTTCGCCGATCAGGATCACGTCGGGCGCCTGCCGCAGCGCATTCTTCAGGCCGACTTGCAGCGAGGCGGTGTCGGAGCCGATCTCGCGCTGGTTGATCACCGACTTCTTGTTGCGGAAGACGTATTCGATCGGGTCTTCGATCGTCAGGATGTGGCCGGTGTTCTGGGCGTTGCGGTGGTCCACCATGGCCGCCAGCGTGGTGGTCTTGCCGGCCCCGGTGGCGCCGACCATGATGATCAGGCCGCGTTTTTCGAGCACCAGATCGGACAGGATCGGCGCCACGTTCAGCGAGTCCAGCGCCGGCACGTCTTCCGGCACATACCGGATCACCACCGCGTAGGTACCGCGCTGGCGCATGGCGCTGACGCGGAAGTTGCCGATGCCCTCGATCGGCACACCCAGGTTGAGTTCCCCCGTTTCCTGCAGCTCTTCCAGGCGGGTCGGCGGCAGGATCTCGGACAGCAGGTTGCGCGGGGCTTCGGGCGGCAGCACCTGGCTGTTGATCGGGATCGTCTGGCCGTTGATCTTGATCATGGCCGGCGCGTGGGCCGACAGGTACACGTCCGAGGCCTTCTTTTCGGCCATCAGGCGCAGGATGCGCTCCATCGTTCCGCTACCGCTCATACCGGTTCCTTCCGTCAGAGGGATTCAAGGGGGCCGTTCAAACCGATCCAGGGGCGTGCGGCGCTCAGTCGCGCAGCAGGTCGTTCAGGCTCGTCTTGGAACGGGTCTGCGCGTCCACCGTCTTCACGATGATGGCGGCGTAGGTGCTGTAGTCCTGGCCCGACTTGGTCTTCTTGGGCAGGTTGCCGCTGATGACCACCGAGCCCGAGGGCACGCGACCGTAGCTGATCTCGCCGGTGTCGCGGTTGAAGATCGGGGTGCTCTGGCCGATGTACACGCCCATGCCCAGCACGGAGTTTTCTTCGACGATCACGCCCTCGACCACTTCGGAGCGGGCGCCGATGAAGCAGTTGTCTTCGATGATGGTCGGGTTGGCCTGCAGGGGTTCGAGCACGCCGCCCAGGCCCACACCGCCCGAGAGGTGCACGTTCTTGCCGACCTGCGCGCAGGAGCCCACGGTGGCCCAGGTGTCGACCATGGTGCCCTCGTCCACGTAGGCGCCGATGTTCACGTAGCTGGGCATCAGGATCGCGCCCTTGGCGACGAAGCTGCCGCGGCGCGCCACGGCGGGCGGCACCACGCGCACGCCGGCGGTCTTGAGCTCGGCTTCGGACAGGTCGGAGAATTTGGTGTCGACCTTGTCGAAGAAGGACAGGCCACCGGCCTTGACGACGGCGTTGTCCTTCAGGCGGAACGACAGCAGCACCGCCTTCTTGATCCACTGGTGCACCGTCCACTGGCCGACGCCTTCGCGGGTGGCCACGCGCAGGCGGCCGGTATCGAGTTCGGCGATCACGTGTTCGACCGCGTCCAGCACCTCCTTGGGGGCGGAGGCGGGGTTGAGTTCGGCACGGTTGTCCCAGGCGTTGTCGATCAGGGTTTGCAGTTGTTGCGTCATGTCGCTTGGCTCGAAGAGTCGGAAAGTCAGGGGGTCAAAGAAAAAGGGGAGCGGTGGCGCCTCAGGCGTGGGCGCGGCAGAAGTCGACGATGCGATGCGCCGCTTCCAGGCATTCGGCTGGCTCGGCCACCAGGGCCATGCGCACCCGGCCCGCGCCCGGGTTGGTGCCGCCGGCTTCGCGCGCCAGATAGCTGCCGGGCAGAACCGTCACATTGTATTGAGCCAGCAGCTCGCTGGCGAAGGCCTCGTCGGCGCTGAGCCCCGGAAGGCGGCCCGCGAAACCTGCCGGCACGCCGGCCCACAGGTAGAAGGCCGCGTCGGGCAGCGCCACGTCGAGCACCTCGGCGAGCAGCGGGGTGACGGCGGCGAACTTCTCGCGGTACTGCCGCCGGTTGTCGATCACGTGCGCCTCGTCGCCCCAGGCGGCAACGCTGGCGGCCTGCACGGCCGGGCTCATGGCGCCGCCGTGGTAGGTGCGGTAGAGCAGGAAGGCCTTGATCAGCGCCGCATCGCCGGCCACGAAGCCGCTGCGCAGGCCCGGCACATTGCTGCGTTTGGACAGGCTGGTGAACATCACCAGGTTGCGGAAATCGTGGCGTCCGAGGCGCACCGCGGCTTCCAGGCCGCCCAGCGGCGGCTCATCGCGGAAGTAGATCTCGCTGTAGCACTCGTCGGAGGCGATGACGAAGCCGTACCGGTCGCTCAGCGCAAACAGCGTTTCCCACTCGGACAAGGGCATCACGGCGCCCGTGGGGTTGCCCGGCGAGCACACATAGATCATCTGCGTGCGCTGCCAGACCGCTTCCGGCACGCTGGCCCAGTCCGCCGCAAAATTGCGCGCCGGCACGCTGGGCACGTAGTAGGGCTCGGCGCCGCCGAGCAACGCCGCCCCTTCGTAGATTTGATAGAAGGGGTTCGGAAAGGCCAGGGTGGCGCCGGGCTTGGACGGGTCGAGCACCGTCTGCGCGAACGCGAACAGCGCCTCGCGCGAACCGTTCACAGGCAGGACCTGGGTGCCCGGATGGACGCTCACGCCGTACCGGCGCTGCAGCCAGCCGGCGCAGGCTTCACGCAGGCCCGGCTCGCCCGCCGTGGCCGGGTAGCCGGTCAGCCCGGTGTCCAGCGATGCGGCGAGCGCGTCCTTGAGCATCTGCGGGGTGGCGTGTTTGGGTTCGCCGATGCCCAGGCTGATGGCGCGGTGCGCCGGGCTGGGCGTGACGTCGGCGAACAGCCGGCGTAGCCGTTCAAAAGGGTAGGGCTGCAGGCGGGAGAGCAGGGGATTCATGGCGGCCGATTATCCGGGATGGCCAACCCGTCCCGGCGAGGTGACAGCACCCGTCCGGGCACAATAGCCGGCCAAGACGCTGGCCGGGCTCCGAGCCGGCCGCAGGAGACAAGCATCGAAGCGCGCGCCGGGGGGCGTTGTGGCCCCGGCACGTTGTGCGTCCTTTGTTTTCGGCCGGTGGCCCGCCCAGGTTTTCAACCCGCGCGCGCCCCGGCCCCGCTGGTCATGAACCCATCTTCTTCCCTGTCGCAGGTGCAGACCCTGCCGCAATTGCTGGCCTGGCGCGTGGCCGAAACGCCCGATGGCGAGGCCTACCGCGAGTTCGACCCCCGGTCCGGCCAATGGGTGTCCACCACCTGGGCCGAGGCCGGCCAGCGCATCGCCCGGTGGCAGGCGGCGCTGGCCGTCCAGGCCCTGCCGGCCGGCGCGCGCGTCGCCATCCTGCTGCCCAACGGGTTGGACGCGGTGTGCATGGACCAGGCCGTGCTGGCGCTGGGCTGTGTGCCGGTGCCGCTGCACGACCTGGACAACCCGGGCAGCATCGCCTACATCCTGGCGGACTGCGAGGCGGCCTGCCTGATCGTCAACCAGCCGCCGCAGTGGAAGGCGATCCAGGGCACGGGCGTCGACATGCCGGCGCTGGGCCGCGTGGTGCTGCGCCAGGGCCAGCCGGGCGATCTGCCCGCTGCGGACGCGCGGGTGGTGGCCCTGGCCGACTGGCTGCAGGCCGGCGCCGCTGCGGCGCCGGCCACTTCGGTGCACGCGCCGGCCGCCGACGACCTGGCTGCGGTGGTCTACACCTCGGGCACCACCGGCAAACCCAAGGGCGTGATGCTGACGCACCGCAACGTGGTGGCCAATGTGCAGGCCACACTCGACCGCGTGCCCGCCGGGCCGTCAGACCGTTTCCTGTCGTTCCTGCCGCTCTCGCACACGCTGGAGCGCACCGCCGGCTATTACCTGCCGATGGCGGCCGGTGCCTGCGTGGCCTATGCCCGCTCGGTGGCGCTGCTGGCGGAAGACCTGCGCAGCCAGCAGCCCACGGTGCTGATTTCGGTGCCTCGCATCTACGAACGGGTTTACGGGCGCATCCAGCAGGCGCTGGCCGGCTCGGCGCTGCGCGGTTTCCTGTTCGAGACCGCCCAGTCGGTGGGCTGGCGGCGCTTCCGCCGGCGCCAGGGGCTGCCGTTGACGGCGCAGGATGCGGCCGTCGGCGCCTGGCGCGACGCGCTCGTCTGGCCGTTGCTGGAGCGCCTGGTGGCCCGTCCGCTGCTGGCGCAGTTCGGGGGCCGCATCCGGCTGGCCATCAGCGGGGGCGCGCCGCTTTCGGCGGCCATGGCGCGGTGTTTTCTGGGGCTGGGCCTGCAGGTGGTGCAGGGCTATGGCCTGACCGAAACCTCACCGGTGGCGGCGGCCAACGGCGAACACGACAACGACCCACAGACCGTGGGCCGTCCGCTCCAGGGCATGGAAATCCGCCTCGGCGAGAACGCCGAGATCCAGATTCGCGGCCCCAGCGTGATGCGCGGCTACTGGAAGCGGCCCGAAGACACGGCCAGGGTGCTGTCGGCCGATGGCTGGTACGCCACCGGAGACCAGGGCGTGTTCGAGGACGGGCGGCTGCGCATCCAGGGGCGTCTCAAGGAAATCATCGTCACCTCCACCGGGGAAAAGGTTTCGCCGGCCGATCTGGAGCTGGCGATCCTGGCCGACAGCCTGTTCGCCCAGGCCTGGGTGACGGGCGAGGGGCGCCCGTTCATCGCCGCCTTCGTGGTGCTGGAGCCGGATGCCTGGCGGGTGCTGGCCGCACGCTCGGGCTGGACGGCCGACGAAGCGACGCTGGCGCAGCCAGCGGTGCGCGAGGCGCTGCTGCAACGGCTGCGCGCCGCCACGCGCGACTTTCCGCACTACGCCCAGCCGCGTGCCGTCTGGCCGGTGCTGGCGCCGTGGACGCCTGAAAACACCCTGCTCACGCCGACGCTGAAACTCAAACGCAACAACCTGGCGACACATTTCCGCGACGCGCTCGAAAGCCTGTACCGCCGCTGAGCCGGGCGGGTCGCTCAGTTAACATCCAGTCTCGCCGTGGCGGCCGGTTCGGGCGGCCATGGCGGCGAAATATTCAACGAAATCAAGGGTGTTCTGCCCGACGTGGCGATTCAGGGTTCCTCGTGCGACTGTCATCGATCAAGCTCTCGGGCTTCAAGTCCTTTGCCGAACCCACCAACTTCCTGTTGCCCGGGCAACTGGTCGGGGTGGTCGGCCCCAACGGCTGCGGCAAGTCCAACATCATGGATGCCGTGCGCTGGGTGCTGGGCGAGTCCAAGGCGTCGGAGCTGCGTGGCGAGTCCATGCAGGACGTGATCTTCAACGGCACGAACAACCGCAAACCGGCCAGCCGCTCCAGCGTCGAACTGGTGTTCGACAACAGCGACCACCGTGCCGGCGGCCAATGGGGCCAGTTCACCGAAATCGCCGTGCGCCGTGTGCTCACGCGCGACGGCACCAGCAGCTACTACATCAACAACCAGCCGGTGCGCCGCCGCGACGTGCAGGACGTGTTCCTGGGCACCGGTCTGGGCCCGCGCGCCTACGCCATCATCGGTCAGGGCACGATCAGCCGGATCATCGAATCCAAGCCCGAGGAACTGCGCCTGTTCCTCGAAGAAGCCGCCGGCGTCTCCAAATACAAGGAGCGCCGGCGCGAAACCGGCAACCGGCTGGCCGACACGCGCGAGAACCTGACGCGCGTGGAAGACATCCTGCGCGAACTGGGCGCCAACCTCGACAAGCTGGAGAAACAGGCCGAGGTGGCCGCGCGCTACAACGAGCTGACCGCCTCCGCCACGCTCAAGCAGCACCAGCTGTGGTTCCTCAAGCGTGCCGAGGCTGAGGCCGACCAGGCGCGCATCAAGACCGATGCGGCCCAGGCCGTCAACGACCTCGAATCGCGCACGGCCGACCTGCGGCGTGTCGAGTCCGAGCTCGAAACCATCCGCCAGGCGCACTACGAGGCCGGCGACCAGGTCAACCAGGCCCAGGGCAAGCTGTACGAGGCCAGCGCCGAAGTCGGCAAGCTTGAAGCCGAGATCCGTTTCGTGGTCGAAGGCCGCCAGCGCGTCGAACAGCGGCTGGCGCAGCTCAAGGAGCAGATCACCGGCTGGGCCACACGGCGCGAAGACGCGGCCGTGGAACTGGAGCAACTGGCCGAAGCCCTGATCGACGCGGAAGAAAAGACCACCATCCTGGCGGCGCAGGGCGAAGAACAGACCGGCACGCTGCCCGCGCTGGAAGACGCGCTGCGCCAGGCCCAGAACCGCGCCAACGAGCAGCGCGCCAGCGTGGCGCAGGTGCAGCAGCAGATCCAGGTGCTGGCGGCCGAGCAGCGCTCCATCGAAGAACAGAGCCGCCAGCTCAACCAGCGGCGCGAGCGCCTGCTGGCCGACCGCAACGCGCTGGCCGCGCCCGATGAGGCCCGCCTGCAGGACATGCAGGGCCAGTTCGACGCCGCCAACGAAGCCGCCGAGCTGGCCGAAGCCGTGCTGCACGAGCTGCAGGACAGTGTGCCCCAGCTCGACGAGCAGCGCCGCGCCGCGCAGCAGGCCGTCAACAGCGAATCGGCCCGGCAGGCCGATCTGTCGGCCCGGCTCGAAGCGCTCAAGGCGCTGCAGGAGAAAGTGCGCACCGACGGCAAGCTCCAGCCCTGGCTGGCCCAGCACGGGCTGGACAGCCTGCAGGGCCTGTGGAGCCGCCTGCACATCGAATCCGGCTGGGAAAACGCGCTCGAAGCCGCGCTGCGCGAACGGCTGTCGGCGCTCGAAGTCTCGCGGCTGGACATGGTGCGCGGTTTTCTCGGCCACCAGGGCACGGGCGCACCGCCGGCCAAGCTGGCTTTTTACAGCCCGGTGCCCGCCGGGGCGGCCACCGCGCCGGTGGCGGTGGGCGGTGCCAAGCCGCTCGCCGACTGGCTGCGCCTGCACGATGCCGGGCTCCAGGCGCTGCTGGCCGACTGGCTGCACGGCTGCCTGACCGCGCCCACGCTCGAAGAGGCGCTGGCACTGCGTGCCCAACTGCAGCCCGGGCAGACCGTCTACGTGCCCAGTGGCCACGCCGTCTCGGCCCACAGCGTGAGCTTCTACGCGCCCGACAGCGAACAGGCGGGTCTGCTGGCGCGGGCGCAGGAAATCGAGAACCTGGACAAACAGCTCAAGGCGCAGGTGCTGATCGCCGAGCAGTCGCGCACGGCCCTGGTGCGCGCCGAAGCTGCCTACAGCGATGCCTCGCAGCGCCTGGTGGCGGCCCGGCGCGACTCGGGCGAGGCCCGCGGCCGCGCCCACGAACTGCAGGTGGAGCTGCTGCGCCTGACCCAGCAGGCCGAACAGACCCGCGCGCGCAGCGAACAGATCGGCGCCGACCTGGCCGAAGTGGACGGTCAGCTCGACGAACTTCAGGAACGCCGCGTCACGGCCGAAGCCCGCTTCGAAGAACTGGACATGCAGCTGGCCGACAGCCAGGAGCGCCATGCCCAGCTCGACGATCACGTGATCGAGGCCGAACGCAAGCTCCACATGGCCCGCGAGCAGCAGCGGGCGCTGGAGCGCCAGGGGCAGGAAGCCACGTTCGCCATGCGCAGCCTGCAGGCGCGCCAGGCCGAGTTGCGGCGCTCGCTGGACACCGCCGACGGCCAGGAAAAGGCCCTGGCCGACGAGCAGCAGCGCGCGGCCGATGAACTCACGCGCCTGACCGATGCCTCTGCCCAGGCCGGGCTGCAGAGCGCGCTGGACATGAAGCTTGAGCGCGAGCAGGCCCTGGCGGCGCTGCGCAGCCAGTACGACGACCTCACGGCCAAACTGCGCGCCAGCGACGAGCACCGCCTCAAGCTGGAGCGCGAACTGGACCCGCTGCGCCAGCGCATCACCGACTTCCAGCTCAAGGAACAGGCCGCGCGCCTGGGGGTGGAGCAATACAGCCAGCAACTGGCCGAGGCGCAGGCCGACCTGGCCGCGCTGGCACAGAGCATCACCGAAGGCAATGTGCGGATCGCCGGCATGCAGGGCGATATCGACCGCCTGCACCGCGAGATCCAGGCCCTCGGGGCGGTCAACCTGGCCGCGCTGGACGAACTGACCGCGGCCCGCGAGCGCAAGACCTTCCTCGACGCGCAGTCGGCCGACCTGCTGGAGGCCATCACCACGCTGGAAGACGCGATCAAGAAGATCGACGGCGAAACCCGCGAGCTGCTGGGCAACACCTTCAACACGGTCAACGAGCACTTCGGCCGCATGTTCCCCGAGCTGTTCGGCGGCGGCAACGCCAAGCTGGTCATGACCGGCGAAGAAATCCTCGACGCCGGGGTGCAGGTGATGGCCCAGCCGCCGGGCAAGAAGAACCAGACCATCCACCTGCTTTCGGGGGGCGAGAAGGCGCTGACCGCCATCGCGCTGGTGTTTGCCATCTTCCAGCTCAACCCGGCGCCGTTCTGCCTGCTGGACGAGGTGGACGCGCCGCTGGACGACGCCAACACCGAGCGTTATGCCCGCCTCGTGAGCAGCATGAGCCGCAAAGGCACGCAGTTCCTGTTCATCAGCCACAACAAGATCGCGATGGAAATGGCCGAACAACTGATCGGCGTGACCATGCAGGAGCAGGGCGTCTCGCGCATCGTCGCGGTGGACATGGAGTCCGCCGCCGGCATGCTGGAAACCGCCTGAATCCCCGATTGCACCCACTGACACCATGAGCAACTTGCAGATCAGTCTGGCCATCGTCGGCGGCCTCGTGCTGGCGGGCGTGGTCGCCTACAACGCCTGGGTCACCCGCCGCAACACCCCGCGCACCGCGCGCGAACCCGAACCGGACCCGGCACCCGCAGACACGCTGCCCCAGGCCGACGACGGGGCACCGCTGCCCGAGTCCTTGCGGCGCGCCGAGGCGGCCATGCCACGGCCCGCACTCGATCCGGAAGCCCGTATCGAACCCACCTTCGGCGCTGAGCTCGCGGGCGAACCGTCCGAGCGGATCGAACCTTCGCTGGACGGGGATGCCCCGGTGACGGTGGTGCCGGCCGAGGCCAGCGACGCCCCGCGCACCCCGCCCGTGGTGCCGATCACCCTGAACACCATGGTGCCCACGCTGGAAAAGCGGCCCGGGCTGGACGCCCTGATCGACGTGATCGCGCCCCTGGCGCTCGACGGCCTGGTGTCGGGCGAGGCGGTCATCGCCGCGCTGCCAGCCACCCGCCGGGTGGGCAGCAAGCCCTTCGCCGTCGAAGGCCTGAACGACAGCACCGGCGAGTGGGAAAGCCCGCGCCCCGGACAGCGGTACAAAGCCCTGCAGGCGGGCGTGCAACTGGCCAACCGCATGGGGCCGCTCAACGAGATCGAGTTCTCCGAATTCGTCATGAAGGCCCAGGCCTTTGCCGACACCGTGGGGGCCGCGCCCGATTTTCCCGACATGCTGGCCGAGGTGGCCCGCGCGCGCGAGCTGGACGTGTTCGCCAGCGGGCACGACGCGCAGTTGGGCTTCACCCTGCGCGCGCGCCGCATCGCCTGGAGCCCGGGTTATGTGGCCCAGCAGGCCGCGCGGGTCGGTTTCGTCGCGGGCGCCTTGCCCGGTCGCATGGTGCTGCCGGTGAGCCAGCCGGGGCAGGCCCCGCTGCTGAGCCTGAGCTACGACACCCAGGCCGCCATGGCCGACGACCCCGAACAAAGTGCCTTGCGCGAGGTGGCGCTGTCGCTGGAAGTGACGCACGTGCCGTGCAGCGAACAGCCCTTCGTGCGCCTGCGCCAGGCCGCCGCAGCACTGGCCGACGCCATGGACGGCGTGGTCACCGACGACGCCGGCCGGGCGCTGTCGAACGAAGCGCTCGACGCCATCGGGGCCGACCTGGACAACCTGTACGAAGCGCTCGACGGCCGCGACCTTTCGGCCGGTTCGCCCCAGGCCCGGCGCCTGTTCTCCTGATCCCCATGCAAGAAGACCTGTTTTCGGCCGAGCCCACGCCGGCCGAACGTGCCGCCGTGCTGCGCGCGCAACTGCACCATCACGCCCACCGCTACTACGTGCTCGACGCGCCGGAGATTCCCGACGCCGAATACGACCGCCTGTTCCAGGCGCTGCAGGCCATCGAGGCCGAACACCCCGAACTGCGCACGCCCGACAGCCCGACCCAGCGCGTGATCGGCAAGGTGCTCGACGGCCTGGCGCCGGTGCGCCACGCCGTGCCCATGCTCTCGATCCAGACCGAGACCGACACCACGGCGGCCGGCGCACAAGCCTTCGACGCCCGCGTGCGCCGCGAACTGGGCCTGCCGCCCGAGGCGCCGGCCATTGAATACGCGGCCGAACTCAAGTTCGACGGCCTGGCCATCAACCTGCGCTACGAGCAGGGCGTGCTGGTGCAGGCCGCCACACGCGGCGACGGCGAGACCGGCGAGGACGTGACGCAGAACATCCGCACCATCGGACAGATCCCGCTGATGCTGGCCGCCACGCTGCCCGCTTCGCGGGGGGCGCTGCCGCCCGAGGGGGCGCGTGTCGCCTGGGGGCGGCCCGACGGCGAAACCCATGGCGCTTTTCCCGACGTGTTGGAGGTCCGCGGCGAGGTCTACATGCGCCGCGATCATTTCGAGCGCCTGAACGATCGCCAGCGCGAGAAGGGCGAAAAGACCTACATCAACCCGCGCAACACCGCCGCCGGCGCGGTGCGCCAGCTCGACCCGGCGGTGACCGCGCAGCGCCCGCTGTCCTTCTTCGCCTACGGCCTGGGCGAGGTGCGCGGCTGGACGCTGCCGACCACCCACAGCGGCCTGCTCGACGCCCTGGCCGCCTTCGGTCTGCCGGTGTGCGAAGACCGCTGCGTGGCCCAGGGTGCGGCCGGCCTGGTGGCGTTTCACCAGCGCATCGAAACCCGGCGCGACACCTTGCCCTTCGACATCGACGGTGTCGTCTACAAGGTCAACAGCCTGGCGCTGCAGCGCGAACTGGGCTTCAAGACGCGCGAGCCGCGCTGGGCCGTGGCGCACAAGTACCCGGCGCAGGAGCAGATGACGCGCCTGAACGGCATCGACATCCAGGTCGGGCGCACCGGCAAGCTCACGCCCGTGGCCAAGCTCGAACCGGTGTTCGTCGGCGGCACCACCGTCAGCAACGCCACGCTGCACAACCTGTTTGAAATGCGGCGCAAGGGCGTGCGCGTGGGCGACAAGGTGATCGTCCGCCGTGCGGGCGACGTGATTCCCGAGGTGGTGGCCCGCGTGGCGCCGGGGCCGTGGGCCGATGCCGCCGCAGAAGCGACCCAGGGCGGCGACACGCCGGAGGCGGGGCAGTGGCCTGGTTCTGCGGCGGAGCGTGCGGGGCGTCACCCCTATGTGCCCAACTTCCGCATGCCCAGGGCCTGCCCGGTCTGCGGCAGCGCCGTGGTGCGCGAAAAGGGTGAAATCAACCACCGCTGCTCGGGCGGCCTGTTCTGCGCCGCCCAGCGCAAGCAGGCTCTGCTGCACTTTGCCAGCCGCCGCGCCATGGACGTCGAAGGCCTCGGGGACAAGCTGGTCGATCAGCTGGTCGACGGCGGCCTGATCCGCACACTGCCCGAGCTCTACACCTTGGGCGTAGCCAAGCTGGCGGCTCTTGAGCGCATGGCGGACAAGAGCGCACAGAACCTCGTGAGCGCGCTGGAAAAGAGCAAGCAGACCACGCTGGCACGCTTTCTCTTCGCCCTGGGCATCCGGCACGTGGGCGAAAGCACCGCCAAGGACCTGGCGCGCCACTTCGGCCAGCTCGACGCCATCATGGCCGCGGACGAAGCGCAGCTGCTGGAGGTGCCCGACGTGGGCCCGGTGGTGGCGCAAAGCCTGCACACCTTCTTCCAGCAGCCTCACAACCGCGAGGTGGTCGAACAGTTGCGCGCCGTGGGCGTGCACTGGCCCGAAAGTGAGCCCGCGCCGCGCGCCGCGCTGCCGCTGGCGGGCAAGACCTTCGTGCTCACCGGCACCTTTCCCACGCTCAAACGCGACGAAGCCAAAGACCTGCTCGAAGCCGCCGGTGCCAAAGTGGCCGGCTCGGTGAGCAAGAAGACCGACTACGTAGTGGCGGGCGAAGAGGCCGGCAGCAAACTCGACAAGGCGCGCGAACTGGGTGTGGCCGTGATCGACGAGGCCGGGATGCTGGCCTTGCTGAACGGCTGAATTCAGCGCCGAGCGCTGCCCCAGGCCGAATTCGGGCCCCCTCGCGGGGCAGCGACCCGCGTCAGCGGCGGCGTGTGGGGCCCAAGACCTTATTTGAACTTGTAGTGGTCGCGGTTGAGCACCGCGGCCACCGCGGTGACCTCTTCAGGAAACAGCCCCAGGTTCATCTGGGTGTTGCACATCTCGACCATGCCGCGCAGCAGGCCCGCGGTGTTGAAGCGGCCCTGGGGTTGGTACATGGCGCTGCCATCGCCACCGACCTTGCTGACGTGGCACTGCACGCACTGGTGTTCAGCGATGAGCTTTTCACCCAGTGCGAGGTCCGCACCCTGGAAAATCCCGGCCCCCTGGGCCTGTGCGGCGCCGCTGCCTGCGAGCAGCCCACCCGTGAGAGCGACCGAGCGGCACAGCGCGGGCCAGAACCGCGATGCCTGAGAACGGGCGAGAGCAGGGCGGTGGGCGTGAGGCATGAACGGTCTCCCGGGATTTGTAACTGGGGTGGGTATGGCACCCACTCTACATGCTTGACAATGCACCGCCATCCGGGTTGTTCCGGACCGGGCGCGTCCCGAAAACGTCCTCACCAGCCATGACCGTTCACGCCATCCTCAAGATGGGCGACCCGCGCCTGCTGCGCGTTGCCCGGCCCGTCACCGTCTTCGATACGCCTGAGTTGCACCGGCTGGTGGACGACATGGCGCAGACCATGGCCGCTGCCCATGGGGCCGGCCTGGCCGCGCCGCAGATCGGGGTGGATCTGCAGGTGGTGATCTTTGGTTCCGGCGCACCCAACCCGCGCTACCCCGATGCGCCCGTCGTGCCGCGCACGGTGCTGGTCAATCCCGTGATCACCCCGCTGGGGGACGAGGAGGAAGAGGGTTGGGAAGGGTGCCTGTCGGTGCCCGGCCTGCGTGCCGTGGTGCCGCGCTGGCGGCGCATCCGCTACAGCGGCCAGGCGCCGGATGGCAGCCCCATCGAGCGCGAGGCCGAGGGCTTTCACGCCCGGGTGGTGCAGCACGAATGCGACCACCTGCAAGGGGTGCTGTACCCCATGCGGGTGCGCGATTTCTCGCGCTTCGGGTTCACCGAGGTGCTGTTTCCTGGCCTCGATGCCGCCGAGGATGACTGAGCACGCCACCACTGGGCCGGGCGGCGCGGCGCTGTTACACAGCGCTGCGCCATTGAAACGAAACGACATATTGAGCGGGAGAGATCGGCTAGAGTCGCTCCCCGAAAAACGATTGGAGAGGGGCTTTGATCCGATGAAGCGCATGTTGATGGCGATGGCCGGTGCCGCCTTGCTGGGCGGTTGTGCGGCTGTGCGGCCGCCCGACCCGGCAACGCCGGTGATGCCGGCCACCTGGTACGCGCCCCCGTTGGCCCATCAGGGCAGCACGGCGGCGCTCACCGACTGGTGGGGCCAGTTCGGCGACCCCACGCTGGCCGACTGGATGGCCCGCGCGCAGGCGCTCAGCCCCTCCGTGGGGTCGGCACGGGCCCAGGTGTTTTCCGCCCGCGCCAGCCTCGCGGGCGCGCAAGCCGCCGGAGGCCCGCAGGTGGCTGCGGTCGCGACGGCGGTGCGCGCCCCCGACACGACCCTGCCGCTGGGCACCACGGTCAGTGCCGGTCTCCAGGCTTCCTGGGAAATGGATCTCTGGGGTGGGCAATCGGCGGCCGTGCGGGGTGCGCAGGCCGACGAGGCCGGCGCCCGGGCCGGCTGGCACGCTGCGCGCGTGCTGGTGGCCGCCGAAACGGCGCAGGCCTACTACGGCTACCGCCTGTGCCTGGCACAACTGGCCGTGACCGCCGACGACCGCGATTCCCGCGAGCGCACCGCCCGCAGCAGTGCCGTGACCGAAAAAGCAGGGCTGACCGCCCCGGCGGTGGCTGCGCTGGCCCGCGCGAGCCACGCCGAAGGCAGCAACCGGTACCAGCAGCAGCGCGCTGCCTGCGAGGGGCAGCTCAAGGCGCTGGTGGCCCTGACCGGGCTGGCCGAGCCCACGCTGCGCGATCAGGTGGCGGCGGCGCCGGCGTTGCCGGGGCACGACCGCTTGCAGGCGATGCTGGCGGTGAACGCCGTGCCGGCCGAGGTGATCCGTCAGCGGCCCGACGTCTACCAGGCCCAGCAGGCACTGGTGGCCGCGAGCGAGGCGGTGTCGGTTTCGCAGGCGGCGCTGTGGCCCTCGCTCAGTCTGCAGGGCAACGTGCTGCGCAACCGCTTCCGGGGCGGCGATCTGGACATCTCCGTCAACTCCTGGTCGGTGGGGCCTTTTACCTTGAGCCTTCCGCTGCTGGGGCGCCAGGGCCTGCAAGGCCGTGCCGAGGCGGCCCAGGCCCACTACGACGCCGCGGCCCAGGCCTATGCCGCCACCTTGCGCCAGGCCGTGGCCGAGGTGGAACGTTCGCTGGTGACCCTCTCGTCGCTGGCCGAGCGCGTGTCGGCCACCCAGACCGCGGTCGAAGGCTATACCCGCTCGTTCGAGGCCACCGAAGCCCGCTACCGCGTGGGCCTGGCCAATCTGACCGAACTCGAAGACGCCCGCCGCCTGAAGCTGGCGGCCGACAGCGCCGCCGTGGCCCTGCTGCAGGAGCGGCTGGGCGCCTGGATCACTTTGTATGTGGCATTGGGAGGCGGTTTCGACCCGCAGGCCCAGTCTGAATGGAAAGCACCCGCATGAACGCCTCTCCCCGTTTTTTCCTGGCCGGCAAAAGCAAGCTCTGGCTGCTCATTCTGCTGGGTGTGCTGGTGCTCGGTGGCCTGTTCATGGTGCTGCGCCCCGGTGCGGGCCCGGCCGAAAAGCCGGCTGCCGAAACCACCCCGACGGCCACTGGCGCCCCCAGTCCGGCGCTGACCGTGACCGTGGCCCAGCCGGAAACGCAAGCGCTGGAACAGCTGCTGGAAGCCAACGGCAGCATCGCGGCCTGGCAGGAAGCCAGCGTGGGGGCCGAACTCTCCGGCCTGCGCCTGGCGACGGTGAACGCCAACGTGGGCGATGTGGTGCGCAAGGGGCAGGTGCTGGCCGTGCTGGCCGGCGAGACGACCCAGGCCGAAAGCCTGCAGGCCAAGGCGGCGCTGGCCCAGGCCGAAGCCGCCCGCGAAACCGCCAAGGCCGATGCCGACCGGGCCCGCTCCATCCAGGACAGCGGCGCGCTGTCGGCGTCGCAGATCGCGCAGTACCTGATGCAGGAAAAGGTGGCGCAGGCCCAGTGGGACGCGGCCAAGGCGGCCTATGCGGCGACCGAGGTGCGCCTGGCCAATACGCGGGTGCTGGCACCCGACGATGGCGTCATCTCGGCCCGCCCGGCGACGGTGGGGGCGGTGGTGGGCTCGGGCCAGGAACTCTTCCGCCTGGTGCGCCAGGGGCGCCTGGAATGGCGGGCCGAGGTCACCGCCGATGAGGTGGTGCGCGTGCAGGCCGGCCAGAAAGCCCAGGTGATGGTCAACGGCGTCGAACCGGTCACCGGGACCGTGCGGGCCGTCGCCCCGACGGCCGATCCCCAGACCCGCAACGTGCTGGTCTATGTCGATCTGCCACGCCAGGCGGGGTTGCGTGCCGGCACTTTCGCCCGAGGCAGTTTCGCGCTGGGCCGCACGCAGGCGCTGACGGTGCCAGCCCCTGCGGTGGTGGTGCGTGATGGACACAGCTACGTGTTCGTGATCGACGCCGAGCACAAGGCCGAGGCCCGCAAGATCGGCACCGGCCGGCGCACCGGCGACCGGGTCGAGGTGCTCGAAGGCCTGAAGCCACAAGACGCGGTGGCGGTGCAGGGCGCCGGCTTCCTCAACGACGGCGATCTCGTGAAGGTGAGCCCATGAAACGCCCGACCCACACCCTGAACCACCCGGCGGGACTGCTGGAGGGCCTGTCCGCATGAACGTCTCGGCCTGGTCCATCCGCAACCCGATTCCGGCGGCGATGCTGTTCGTCATGCTGACGCTGGCGGGGCTGTTCTCCTTCAATGCCATGAAGGTGCAGAGCTTCCCCGACATCGATCTGCCCAACATCACCGTCATCGCCAGCCTGCCGGGCGCCGCCCCCAACCAGCTGGAAAACGACGTGGCGCGCAAGCTGGAAAACAGCATCGCCACGCTGCAGGGGCTCAAGCACATCTACACCCAGGTGCAGGATGGGGTGGTCTCCATCACGGCGGAATTCCGCATCGAAAAGGACACGCAGGAAGCGCTGGACGACGTGCGCTCCGCAGTCAGTCAGGTGCGCGGCGATCTGCCCTCCGACATGAACGAGCCCGTGGTGCAGAAGGTCAACCTGGCCGGCACGCCGGTGTTGGCCTACACCGTCTCGTCCGACCGCATGGACGACGAGGCCGTGTCCTGGTTCGTCGACAACGACATCGCCAAACTGCTGCTGTCGGTGCGCGGCGTCGGCGCGGTCAACCGCGTCGGCGGTGTCGACCGCGAGGTGCAGGTGCTGCTGGACCCGCTCAAGCTGCAATCGCTGGGCGTGACCGCCTCCGACATTTCGCGCCAGATGACGCGGGTGCAGATCGAAAGCGCGGGCGGGCGGGCCGACATCGGCAGCAGCCAGCAACCCATGCGCACGCTTTCGGCGCTGGGTTCTGCCGACGATCTGGCGCGCATGGAACTGGCCTTGCCGGACGGCCGCCGCATCCGCCTCGATCAGGTGGCGTCGGTCCAGGACACCATCGCCGAACCCACGGCGGCCGCGTTCCTCGATGGCCGGCCAGTGGTCGGTTTCGAGGTGGTGCGGAGCAAGGGCGCCGGTGAGGTGGAGGTGGGGCAGGGCGTGCGCGAGAAGCTGGCCGAGCTGCAGGCACGCCGGCCCGACCTGAAGATCACCCAGTCGTTCGACTTCGTGACCCCGGTGCAGGAAGAGTTCGATGCCTCCATGACGCTGCTGTACGAAGGCGCCATCCTGGCCGTGCTGGTGGTGTGGCTGTTCCTGCGCGATTTCCGCGCCACCATCGTCTCGGCCGTGGCGCTGCCGCTGTCGGCCATTCCGGCCTTCATCGGCATGCACTACATGGGCTTCACCATCAACGTGGTGTCGCTGCTGGCCATGTCGCTGGTGATCGGCATCCTGGTGGATGACGCCATCGTCGAGGTCGAGAACATCGTGCGCCACATGCGCATGGGCAAGTCGCCCTACCAGGCCGCGATGGAAGCGGCCGACGAAATCGGCCTGGCCGTGATCGCCACCACCTTCACGCTGATCGCGGTGTTCCTGCCCACGGCCTTCATGGCCGGCATCCCGGGCAAGTTCTTCAAACAGTTCGGCTGGACGGCGGCGCTGGCGGTGTTCGCCTCGCTGGTGGTCGCGCGCATGCTCACGCCCATGATGGCGGCCTACATCCTCAAGCCCATGGTCACGGCCAAGGAAGCGCCGGGCTGGGCCCGCCGCAACACCTTCCTCGGCCGCGTCTGGGCCTGGATGACCAACCAGGACGAGCCGGCCTGGCTCAACACCTACCAGCGCTGGGCCGCCGCGTGCATCCGGCACCGCTGGCTGACGCTGTTCGGCGCGGTGGCCTTCTTCCTCGGTTCGGTCATGCTGATCCCGCTGTTGCCGCAGGGCTTCGTGCCGCCCGACGACAACTCACAGACCCAGGTCTACCTGGAACTGCCGCCGGGCGCGACGCTGTCGCAGACCGTGGCCACCGCCGAGCGCGCGCGGCTGGCGGTGATGGGCATCGACCACGTGAAGTCGGTCTACACCACCATCGGCTCGGGCTCGGCCGGTGCCGACCCGTTCGCACCCCAGGGCACGGCCGAGCCGCGCAAGGCGGCGCTGACGATCCAGCTCGATCCGCGCGGCCAGCGCCCGCGCAAGCAGGTGATCGAAAACCAGATCCGCACCACGATGGCCGACATTCCCGGCATCCGCAGCAAGGTCGGGCTGGGCGGTTCGGGCGAAAAGTACATCCTGGCGATCACCGGCGACGATGCCACCGCGCTGCAGGGCGCGGCGCGCGCCATCGAGCGCGATCTGCGCACCATCCCCGGTGTGGGCAGCGTGCAGTCCACGGCGGCGCTGGTGCGCACCGAAATCTACGTCACGCCCGACCTCGCGCGGGCGGCCGATCTGGGCGTGACCAGCGCCGCCATCGCCGACACCTTGCGTGTGGCCACTGTGGGCGACTACGACGCGGCGCTGCCCAAGCTCAACCTGCCACAGCGGCAGATCCCGATCGTGGTCAAGCTCGACCCGGCGGCGCGGCACGACCTGGCGCAGCTGGGCCGTCTGCCGGTACCGGGCGCGCGCGGACCGGTGATGCTGGAGCAGGTGGCCACGCTGAGCTTCGGCGGCGGCCCGGCCGTGATCAGCCGCTACGACCGCGCCCGCAACATCAACTTCGAGGTCGAACTGGCCGGCATTCCGCTGGGCGACATGAAGGCCGCGGTCGAAAAGCTGCCCAGCATGCGCAACCTGCCGGCCGGGGTCTCGGTGCTGGAAATCGGCGACGCCGAGGTGCAGGGCGAGCTGTTTGCCAGCTTCGGCCTGGCCATGCTGACCGGCGTGCTGTGCATTTACATCGTGCTGGTGCTGCTGTTCAAGGCGTTCCTGATGCCGGTGACGATCCTGCCGGCGCTGTTGATGTCTTTCGGTGGGGCCTTCGTGGCGCTGCTGGTGACCAACAAGAGCTTTTCCATGCCCTCGCTCATCGGGCTGGTGATGCTCATGGGCGTGGCCTCGAAAAACTCGATCCTGCTGGTGGAGTACGCCATCGAGGCCCGGCGCCAGCGCGGACTGCCCCGGCTGGAGGCCATCCTCGACGCCTGCCACAAGCGCGCGCGCCCCATCATCATGACCAGCATCGCCATGATCGCGGGCATGCTGCCCGTGGCGCTGGGCTCGGGCGCTGCCGACGCGAGCTTCCGCTCGCCGATGGCGATTGCCGTCATCGGTGGCCTGATCACCTCGACCCTGCTGAGTCTGCTGGTGGTGCCGGCGGTGTTCACGATGATGGACGATCTCGGCAAGTTCACCGCCCGCCTGTTCGGGCGCCGTGTGGTCGACGAGCGCGCGCACGAACGCGATCCGTCTGCCATGCCGGCGCCTCACTGAAACAGGCAGAGACAAACGGGGCGGCCGCCGGCCGCCCCGCAGGCGCTCAGCCTTCGAGCGTGTCCAGCAGCTCGGTTTCGATCTCGATCTGCCGGCGGTTGACCTGCAGTTCGGGGCCGCTGATGAGGAAGGTGTCTTCCACCCGTTCGCCCAGGGTGGAAATCTTGGCCAGTTGCACACTGATACCGTGCCGCGCCAGCACCAGCGAGATGCCGTAGAGCAGACCGGCACGGTCGCTGGCGGTGACCGCGAGCAGCCAGCGCTGCGCCTTGTCGTCGGGCCGCAGGTCCACCCGCGGGGTGACCGGGAAGCTGCGCACCCGCCGCGAGAGCCGGCCCTTGCTCGGCGAGGGCAGCGGGCCGCGTTCGTCGATGGTCAGCGCCAGGTCGTTCTCGACCATGGCGATCAGCTCGCGGTAGTGCTCCGACAGCGTGGGCGTGATCACCTGGAAGGTGTCCAGCGCGCGCCCGTCGCGGGTGGTATGCACGCGCGCGTCCAGGATGGAAAAGCCCGCGTTGTCGAAATAGCCGCAGATGCGGGCGAACAGGTCGTGCTGGTCGGGTGCGTACACCAGCACCTGCAGGCCTTCCCCTTCGGGCGAGAGGCGTGCACGCACGATGCTGCAGCCGGCCGGCACCTCGCCCTGCGCGTTGGGTTTGCACTGGGGCTGCGCCTGGGCCAGGGCCTTGGTCAGCACGCGCGTGTGCCAGGCGATCTCGTCGGCCTGGTGGCGCATGAAGTAGCTCAGGTCCAGCGTGTCCCAGAGCTTTTTGTGCGCCTCGTGCGGCAGGGCGTGCAGCGCCAGCACCGACAACGCCGCCCGCTTGCGCGCTTCCACCAGGGCGTCGGCATCGGGCGCGCGACCACCCAGCGCGCGCAGGGTGTAGCGGTACAGGTCTTCGAGCAGCTTGCCTTTCCAGGCGTTCCACACCTTGGGGCTGGTGCCGCGGATGTCGGCCACCGTCAGCAGGTACAGGGCGGTGAGGTAGCGCTCGTTGCCCACGCGCTGGGCGAAGGCGGCGATGACGTCGGGATCGCTCAGGTCTTCCTTCTGGGCGATCCGGCTCATGGTCAGGTGTTCATTCACCAAGAAGGCGATCAGCCGGGCGTCTTCCCTGTCGATGCCGTGCTGGCGGCAGAAGGTGCGCACGTCGCGTGCGCCCAGGTCGGAGTGGTCGCCGCCCCGGCCTTTGGCGATGTCGTGGAACAGCGCGGCCACGTAGAGGATCCAGGGCTTGTCCAGGCCGGCGGCCAGTTGCGAGCAGAACGGGTATTCGTGCGAGTGCTCGGCGATGAAGAAGCGCCGCACGTTGCGCAGCACCATCAGGATGTGCTGGTCCACGGTGTAGACGTGGAACAGGTCGTGCTGCATCTGCCCCACCGTGTGGCGGAACACCCAGAGGTAGCGCCCGAGCACCGAGGTCTGGTTCATCAGCCGCATGGCGTGGGTGATGCCTTCGGGCTCCTGCAGGATGCGCAGGAAGGTGGCGCGGTTCACCGGGTCGCTGCGGAACTTCGCGTTCATGATCGGGCGCGCGTTGTACAGCGCCCGCAGCGTGCGTGCCGACAAGCCCTTGATGCCCACCGTGGTCTGGTAGAGCAGGAAGGTTTCCAGGATGGCGTGTGGCTGCTGGATGTAGAGGTGGTCGCTGGCCACCTCCAGCATGTTGGCCTTGTCGTAGAAGCGCTCGTTGATCGGGCGCATGCGCACCGGGCCGGTGTCTTCGTTGAGCCGCTCCTCGATGTTCAGCAGCAGGATCTGATTGAGCTGCGTCACCGCCTTGGCCGCCCAGTAGTAGCGCTTCATGAGCTGCTCGCTGGCACGGCGGGCGGTGCGCGCGGTCGGCGGTGTGTGGCCCTGGCCGCCCGGGGTGATGACCGCCGGCACCTGCGCCTTGTAGCCGAACGATTCGGCCACGGCGGTCTGCAGGTCGAACACCAGGCGGTCCTCGCGGCGGTTGGCCAGCAGGTGCAGGCGGGCGCGGATCAGGCTGAGCAGGGCCTCGTTGGCCTTGATCTGCCGCACTTCGAGCGGGGTGGCCAGCCCGGTGCGGGCCAGTTCGTCCCAGCTGTGGCCCAGGCCGGCGGCCTTGGCCACCCAGAGAATCATCTGCAGGTCGCGCAGGCCGCCGGGCGATTCCTTGCAGTTGGGCTCCAGCGCGTAGGGCGTGTTCTCGAACTTCTGGTGGCGCTGGCGCATCTCCAGCGTCTTGGCCACGAAGAAGGCCTTGGGGTCCATGGTGGCGCCGAGTTCGCGCACCAGGCGGGTGAACTGCGTCCGCGCGCCGGTGATGAGCCGGCATTCCAGCAGCGAGGTCTGCACGGTCACGTCGCCCGCGGCTTCCTGCACACATTCGGCGACCGAGCGCACGCTGGAGCCGATCTCCAGCCCGATGTCCCAGCAGGCGCCGATGAAGCCTTCCAGCCGTGCCTTGAGGGTGGCGTCATCGTCCGGGTGGGCGTCATCGGGCAGCAACACCAGCACGTCCACGTCGGAATTCGGGAACAGCTCGCCACGGCCGAAGCCACCCACGGCAATGAGCGCAAAGCCGGGCGCGAACCCGGCGGATTCCCACAGCTTGCGCAGCTTGTCGTCGGTCAGCCGCGCCAGTTGCTTGAGCGCCTTGTGCACGCCGCGGGTCGATGTGCCCTGCAGGCCCAGGTGGGCGAGCAGGGCGGCCTTGTCGCTGCGGTACTGGAGGCGCAGGGCGCCGATCTCGCCTTTGGGGTCGCCCATGGCGTGGTCTCCGGGAGAAAGGGGGTCAGCAGGCCGTGGTGGTCACGAACGCCGGCAGCGGCGGGCTGCCGGCCGACAGGGTCAGCACGTCGTAGCCGGTGGGGGTGACCAGCACCGTGTGTTCCCACTGCGCCGAGAGCGAGCGGTCGCGTGTGACGATGGTCCAGCCGTCGCCCAGTTCCTTGATGTCGCGCTTGCCGGCGTTGATCATGGGCTCGATGGTGAAGGTCATGCCCGGGCGCAGTTCTTCCAGCGTGCCGGGGCGGCCATAGTGCAGCACCTGCGGCTCTTCGTGGAATTTCTGGCCGATGCCGTGGCCGCAGAACTCGCGCACCACGCTGAAGCCGTTGCCTTCGGCGTAGGTCTGGATGGCGTGGCCGATGTCGCCCAGGCGGATGCCCGGCCTGACCATCACGATGCCCTTCCACATGGCTTCGAACGTGACCTGGTTCAGCCGCCGGGCCTGCACCGAAGCCGCTGCTTCGCCGCCGATCAGGAACATGCGGCTGTTGTCGCCGTACCAGCCGTCCTGGGTGATGACGGTGACGTCCACGTTCAGGATGTCGCCCTTCTTGAGCGGCCGGTCGTTGGGGATGCCGTGGCACACCACGTGGTTGATGGAGGTGCACACATGGCCGGGGTAGGGCGGGTAGCCGGGCGGCTGGTAGCCCACGGTGGCCGAGCGCGTGCCCTGCTTCTTCATGTAGTCGGCCGAGAGGCGGTCGATTTCGAGCGTGGTCATGCCCGGCTGGATCAGCGGCGAGAGGTAATCCAGCACTTCGGACGCCAGGCGGCAGGCCTCGCGCATGCCGGCGATACCGGCCTCGTCTTTGTAAGTGATGCTCATGGGTCGGAATTATCCCATCCGCCCCCCGGGCGTGGGCCCTTGCCGGCCAAGCCAGCGCGGGTGTCGCGGGTAAAATCGTGGGATTCCCATCCCCCGGGCCGCCCCGCGCCCGCCACCCCCAAGGCCACCCACCGTGACCCTGCATCTTCGCTTCTTCGACGGCGGCAATGCCGTCAGCGACTTCAAGCTCCAGCAACTCCTGCCCCGCCTGCAAGGCGTTTCCGACAAGATCAACGGGCTGTCGGCCCGTTTCGTGCACCTGGCGGCCTTCGATGCGGCGCCGGATGCGGCCACCGAACAGCGCCTGGGCGAACTGCTCACCTATGGCGAACCCGCCTCCGACCTGCACCTGGCCGCCGAGAAGGCCGCTGCCCCGGCCCTGGTGGTGATGCCCCGCCTGGGCACCGTCTCGCCCTGGGCCTCCAAAGCCACCGACATCGCCCGCAACTGCGGGCTGGCGCTGCACCGCGTCGAGCGCCTGGTGGAATTCCGCATCGGTTTGAAAAACGGCCTGCTGGGCAAGGCCAGCCTGAGCGACGAGCAACTGCGCGCCGTGGCCGACGCGCTGCACGACCGCATGACCGAGGCCGTGACGACCGATCGCAACCAGGCCGAGGCCCTGTTCACCGAACTGCACCCCGCGCCCATGGAGCACGTCGATGTGCTGAGCGGCGGCCCTGAAATGGGCAGGAAGGCGCTGGAAAAGGCCAACACCGACTGGGGCCTGGCCCTGGCCGACGACGAGATCGACTACTTGGTCAACGCCTTCCACGGCCTGAAGCGCAACCCGACCGACGTCGAGCTGATGATGTTCGCGCAGGCCAACAGCGAACACTGCCGCCACAAGATCTTCAACGCGCAGTTCACCATCGACGGCGTGGCGCAGGACAAGAGCCTGTTCGGCATGATCCGCCACACGCACCAGACCAGCCCGCAGCACACCATCGTCGCGTACTCGGACAACGCTTCCATCATGGAAGGCCACCAACTGGAGCGCTTTGTCGCCAAGGCCGGTGGCAATGCGTCCCCGGCCTACCAGGCAGAAGCGGCGCAGCATCACATCCTGATGAAGGTGGAGACGCACAACCACCCGACCGCGATCTCCCCGTTCCCAGGTGCCTCCACCGGCGCAGGCGGCGAGATCCGCGACGAGGGCGCGACCGGTCGCGGCTCCAAGCCCAAGGCGGGTCTGACCGGCTTCACCGTCTCCAAGCTCTGGGGCGGCATGAGCGACCAGCCGGGCGGCAAGCCCGAGCACATCGCCAGCCCGCTGCAGATCATGACCGAGGGCCCGCTCGGTGGCGCGGCGTTCAACAACGAGTTCGGCCGTCCGAACCTGCTGGGCTACTTCCGCGAATACGAGCAAGACGTCGGCGGCGTGACCCGCGGCTACCACAAGCCCATCATGATCGCGGGCGGCCTGGGCCAGATCGACGCCACGCAGACGAAGAAGATTGATTTCCCGGCTGGGACGCTGCTCATTCAACTGGGCGGTCCGGGCATGAAGATCGGCATGGGCGGCGGCGCCGCCAGTTCCATGGCCACCGGCACCAACGCCGCGTCGCTGGACTTCGACAGCGTGCAGCGGGGCAACCCCGAGATCGAGCGCCGCGCCCAAGAGGTCATCAACCACTGCTGGGCGCAGGGCGAGAAGAACCCGGTGCTGTTCATCCACGACGTGGGCGCGGGCGGCCTGTCCAACGCCTTCCCCGAACTGGTGAACGACGCCGGCCGTGGCGCGCGCTTCGACCTGCGCGCCGTGCCGCTGGAAGAGAGCGGCCTGGCGCCCAAGGAAATCTGGTGCAACGAGAGCCAAGAGCGCTACGTGCTGGCCATCGCGCCCGAGTCCCTGGAGCAGTTCAAGGCCTTCTGCGAGCGCGAGCGCTGCCCGTTCTCGGTGGTCGGTGTGGCCACCGAAGAGCGCCACCTGTCGCTGGTGGATGAGGGCCAAGAGTCGCCCGTGGACATGCCCATGGACGTTCTCCTGGGCAAGCCGCCCAAGATGCACCGCGACGTCAAGACCGTGCAGCGCCAGTTCCAGCCCATGGACCTGACCGGCGTCTCTCTGGAAAAGGCCGTGATCGACGTGCTGAGCCACCCGACCGTGGCGTCCAAACGCTTCCTGGTCACCATCGGCGACCGCACCGTGGGTGGCCTGTCCCACCGCGACCAGATGGTCGGCCCCTGGCAGGTGCCGGTGGCCGACTGCGCCGTGACCCTGGCCGACTACGCCGGTTTTGCCGGCGAAGCCATGTCCATGGGCGAGCGCACGCCGCTGGCATCGATCAACGCCGCGGCTTCCGGCCGCATGGCGGTGGCGGAAGCCATCACCAACCTGCTGGCCGCACCCATCGAACTACCGCGCGTCAAGCTGTCGGCCAACTGGATGGCGGCCTGCGGCGAACCGGGTGAAGACGCCGACCTGTACGCCACCGTCAAGGCCATCGGCATGGAGCTGTGCCCGGCGCTGGACGTGTCGGTGCCGGTGGGCAAGGACAGCCTGTCCATGCGCACGCAGTGGACCGCTGAAGGTGAGAAGAAGAAGGTCACCTCGCCGGTGAGCCTGATCGTCACCGCCTTCGCCACCCTGGCCGACGTGCGCGGCACGCTCACACCGCAGCTCAACCGTGACCTTGAAGACACCACCCTGGTGCTGATCGACCTCGGCAAGGGCCGCAACCGCCTGGGTGGAAGTGTGCTGGGCCTGACCCTGGGCCAGCCGGGCGACGAAGTGCCCGATCTGGACAGCCCGCAGGACCTGATCAACCTCGTGAACGCGGTGAACGCGCTGCGCGCCCAGGGCCAGATCCTGGCCTACCACGACCGTTCCGACGGTGGCCTGCTGGCCGCCGCCGCCGAAATGGCCTTCGCGGGCCACGTGGGCGTGTCGCTGAACGTGGACATGCTGGTCACCGAAGGCGACGGTATCTCCGACAGCCGCATGGACAGCGGCGACGCCAAGAACTGGGCCGGCCAGGTCAGCGCCCGCCGCGAAGAGCTGACGCTCAAGGCCCTGTTCAGCGAAGAGCTGGGCGTGCTGCTGCAGGTGAAGACGGAAGACCGCAACGCGGTCATGGAGACCCTGCGCGAGCACGGCCTGTCCAAGTACAGCCACTTTGTCGGCAAGACCCGCCCGGCGTCCTCGTCCATCGAGGTGGGCAAGGGCGAGCTGCAGGTCTGGCGCGACACCAAGGCCGTGTTCAGTGCCAGCCTGTTCGACCTGCAGCAGGTCTGGGACAGCGTGAGCTGGAAGATCAACCAGCAGCGCGACAACCCGGCCTGTGCCGACAGCGAACACGCGGTCGCCGGCCAGCCCGCCGACCCGGGCCTGCACGTGGCACTGAGCTTCGACCCGCTGGACAACGTGGCCGCGCCGTTCCTGAACCTGAGCCGTCCCAAGGTTGCGATCCTGCGCGAGCAGGGCGTGAACTCGCACGTGGAAATGGCCTACGCTTTCACGCAGGCCGGCTTCGAGGCCTACGACGTGCACATGACCGACCTGCAGTCGGGCCGCGCCAAGCTGGCCGACTTCAAGGGCGTGGTCGCCTGCGGCGGTTTCAGCTACGGCGACACGCTGGGCGCCGGCATCGGCTGGGCGCGCAGCATCACCTTCAACCCGCTGCTGTCCGAGCAGTTCCAGGGCTTCTTCGGCCGCGCCGACACCTTTGGTCTGGGCGTGTGCAACGGCTGCCAGATGTTCGCCGAACTGGCCGACATCATCCCCGGCGCCGAAGCCTGGCCGCGTTTCACGACCAACCAGAGTGAACGTTTCGAGGCGCGCCTGTCGATGGTGGAGGTGCTGGAATCGCCCAGCCTGTTCCTGCAAGGCATGGCCGGCAGCCGCCTGCCCATCGCGGTGGCGCACGGCGAAGGGTTTGCCAACTTCAAACACCGAGGCAACCCGGCGCAAGCCATCGCCGCCATGCGTTTCGTGGACAACGGTGGCGCTGCCACCGAGCAATACCCGTTCAACCCGAACGGCAGCCCGGGTGGCCTGACGGCAGTGACCACCGCCGACGGCCGCTTCACGGCCATGATGCCGCACCCCGAGCGCGTGTTCCGCAACCTCCAGATGAGCTGGACCAGCGGCAACCCGTCGGACCCCAGCCCGTGGATGCGCATCTGGCGCAACGCGCGCCGCTGGGTGGGTTGACGCACCGAACGCCGCCCACACCGCCATGAGCATCGACATTCCCAAGGACGCGCGGGCCGAGGCCATCGCCTCGATCCAGCGCTATTTCGATGAAAACATGGAAGAGCGGATCGGCAACATCGCGGCCGGCGGCTTGCTGGGCTTCTTTCTCGAAGAGATCGCGCCGGTGATCTACAACCAGGCGGTGGCCGATGTGCAGGAGCGCCTGCAGGCGCGTGTGGCCGACCTCGACATCGAGCTGCACGAAGAGGCCTTCACCTACTGGCGCCGGCGCCAGAACCCCGGGCGCTCGCGATGACAGCCCCTCGGCGGTTCCCGCTGGATGCGGCCACGGTGGCGGACTATGCCCGTGATGGCGCGGTCGTGCTGCGCGGTGTGTTCGATGCCGACGATCTGCGCACCCTGGAAGCGGGCATCGAGCACAACCTGGCGCACCTGAGTCCACTCGCCCTGGTGGCCAGCGAGCCCGACGACCCGGGCCGCTTCGTCGAAGACTTCTGCACCTGGCAGGACAACCCGGCCTACCGGCGCATCCTCACCGCCTCGGCGCTGCCGCACATCGCCGCCCAGCTCATGCAAAGCCGGACCGTGCGGCTGTACCACGACCACCTGCTGGTCAAGGAAGCCGGCACGCGCCAGCCCACCCCCTGGCACCAGGACCAGCCGTATTACAACGTCGACGGCCGGCAGAACGTGAGTTTCTGGATCCCCGTCGATCCCGTTCCGCTGGCCAGCACGCTGCGCTTTGTCGCTGGCTCGCACGCTGGCACCTGGTACATGCCGCGGACCTTTCGCGACCAGCAGGCCAAGTGGTTTCCCGAAGGTTCGCTGGCCGAACTGCCCCCGGTCGATACCGAGCCAGACCGCTACCCGCAGCGGGCCTGGGCCCTGGAGCCCGGTGACTGTGTGGCCTTCCACATGCTCAGCCTGCACGCCAGCAGCGGCACGGGGCCCGGCGTACGGCGCCGCGTGTTTTCAGCCCGCTACCTCGGCGACGACGCGGTCCATGCGCCCCGCCGCTGGCGCACCTCGCCGCCGTTTCCGGGGCTGGCGCAGCGCCTGGCCGACCGCGCCCCCATGGCGGATGCGCTGTTTCCCACGGTCTGGCCATCTGCCTGACGGCCTGGGCGCAGGCGGGCTGCTAGAGTCAGGTCCATCACCACGCTTCCTTGCTGATCCATGGCCACCAGCCTGCTCGTACTGCTCGACGACATCGCCACCGTGCTCGACGACGTGGCCCTCATGACCAAGGTCGCGGCCCGCAAGAGCGCCGCCATGGCCGACGACGTGGCCACCATGACCCAGATGGCCGCCAAAAAGACAGCTGGCGTGCTCGGGGATGACCTCGCGCTCAATGCCCAGCAAGTCACGGGCGTGAAAGCCGATCGCGAACTGCCCGTGGTCTGGGCAGTGGCCAAGGGCTCGCTGCTGAACAAGGCCATTCTGGTGCCGGCGGCGCTGGCCATCAGTGCTTTCATTCCGTGGTTGATCACGCCCCTGCTCATGCTCGGGGGGCTGTTCCTGTGCTTCGAGGGCGCCGAAAAGCTGCTGCATCGCTTTTTCCATGCGCCCGAAGACGAGGCGGCACGGCAGGCCGAACGCGTGCAGGCCTTGGGCGACGAGTCGGTGGATCTGGTGGCGTTCGAAAAGGCCAAGATCCAGGGCGCCATCCGCACCGACTTCATTCTGTCGGCCGAAATCATCGTCATCACGCTCGGCGCGGTGGCCAGCGCCGGTTTCCTTGAGCGGGTGGCCGTGCTGGTGGGCATTTCGCTTCTCATGACCGCTGGCGTCTATGGGCTGGTCGGCGCCATCGTGAAGCTGGACGACGTCGGCCTGTTCTTCAGCCGCCAGCGCGCCGCATGGCAGCGAGCACTGGGCCGCGGCCTGCTGGCATTTGCTCCGTGGCTGATGAAGGCGCTGTCGGTGCTGGGCACCGCCGCCATGTTCCTGGTCGGCGGCGGCATCCTGCTGCACGGCGTGCCCGCGCTGGGGCATGCGGTCGAGGCCTTCACCCACGGCCTGGGCTGGGTGGGCACCTTGCTCGGCAGCCTGACCGGTGGTGTGGCCGGCCTGATCGCTGGCGCTGCGGTGGTGTTTGCCGTCCAGACCTTCCAGCGCCTGCGTGGGGCGCCAGCGCACTGAATCCACGAAGCGCAGGCGTCGGGTGCCGGGCCGCCACGCGGTTGCGCCGAGTGGGAAAGCGCTTGAAGAGGGCGAAAAAAGGCAGGGATCGGTGGTCTTCGTGGGCGCTTGACATGCATCAAGCCCGTGCCCGGCAGGCTGCCTAGACTGGCGGCAAATCAACTGCCTTTGCGAGGATTCCCATGAACGCTGCTGCTGCCGCCCCGGTTGCACCCGCCACGCCTCTGGACAATTTTTCAAATTGCCACGAGGGCATTCTCCGGCGCCTGACGGCTCTGGACGAGTTGCCGGCCTTGCTGGCGCCTGCCGCCCGCGCGCGGCAGATTGCCGAACAGTCGCTGGAATTCTTCCGCGAAGCCATCTTCGAGCACCACCTGGAGGAGGAGCGCGAGCTTTTCCCGGCGGTGCTCGCCAGCGCCCAGCCCGGCGAAGAGGTCGAGCGTGTCCGCAGCATGACGCGCCGCCTGACCGATGAACACCGGGCCATCGAACGGCTGTGGAAAAGCCTCGAAAGAGGGCTCAAACAGGTCGCCAAAGGGCAGGGCAGCGAGCTGGATGTCGGCGACTTGCAGCGCCTCGTGGCCGAGTACCAGGCCCATGCCCGGTTTGAAGAAGCGGAGTTTCTGCCCCTGTCCGAGACCATTCTCGGGCGCAACGCCAACCACATGGCCGCGCTGGGCATGAGCCTGCACATGCGCCATGCCCCGCCCGTGAACGCCTACATCTGATCGGTGCGCGCCGCACGGCGGCGCATTTTCTGTTTCTGCTTTGAGCCAGATCAAACCGATTCATTTCTTAAACGCGAATTATTATCAATATGAGTTAAGATTTGCGGGTCTCGACAACGCCATCAGGTGGCCACATGAACCGCACTCCGCTTTCCGCTCTTCTGCTTTCTGCCATTGCCCTGTCCATCGCCGCCTGCAGCAAGCAGGCTCCCGAAGCGCCTGCCGCCCCCGCACCTGCTGCGGTGGAAGCACCGGCTGCAGCCCCGGTGGCCGTCGATCTGTCGGCTGAAACCACCGCCTACAAGACCTGGGTGGAAGGGCAGATCGATACGCTGCTCGCCGACACGCAGAAGTTCGTGGACGCGCTCAAGGCCGGCAAGGTCGATGAGGCGAAGCGCCTGTATGCGCCCACGCGCATGGCCTATGAACGTTCCGAACCCATCGCCGAAAGCTTCGGTGATCTGGATCCGCGCATCGACAACCGCGAGGCCGATCTGGAAAAGGACGAGAAGTGGACCGGCTTCCACCCGATCGAAAAGATCCTCTGGACCCAGAACACCACCAAGGGAACCGAAGCGCTGGCCGACCAGCTCATCAACGACATCAAGGAACTGCGCGCCAAGATCCCGACCGCCGATGTCACGGGCGAACTGATGGTGCAAGGGGCCGTGGACCTGCTCAACGAGGTATCGACCAGCAAGATCACGGGCGAGGAAGAAATCTTCTCGCACACCGACCTGTACGACTTCAAGGCCAACATCGAGGGCGCCGAGAAGATCTTTGAACTGTTCACGCCGAAGCTGCAGGCCAAACAGCCCGAACTGGTGTCCGAACTGACGGCCAAGTTCCAGGCCGTCAACGAACTCTTGGCGCAGCACAAGGCGGGCGAGGGCTACAAGTCCTACACCGCGCTGACCAAGGACGACACCAAGGCCCTGGCCGAGGCTGTCAACAAGCTGGGCGAGCCCCTGGCGCAAATGGGCGTCATCCTGAAGTAAGCCGGCCATCCGGTATGTCCGTCCGAGGTGGTGGTGTCTGATGCATCACCACCTTTTTGCATTGAAAACGCCGGTGATCTGCTCTCTCGGCAGGCGTTCGGCCAGAAAGTCCCCATGAAGTCCGAAGATCAATCTTTTCCCGTGCCGGCGCGCCGGCATTTCCTGAACCAGCTCGGAGCGGGTTCGGTCGGCCTCGCGGTCGCTGGCGGCCTGATGGCCGCATGCTCCGATCAGAGCCCGCCAGCGGCACCCAGCCCGGCCGCCACCGGGCCCGGTCCGTCGGCCGCGGAAACCGCCGCCGCGGCGCCATACGCTTTTGACGGCGAGCACCAGGCGGGCATCGTCACGCCGGCCCAGCGCCACATCTACTTTCTGGTGCTGGATCTGCACACCAGCGACGTTCAGGAAATGCGCGACGTGTTCAAGCGCTGGACGGACTATGCGCGCCGTCTGACGCGGGGCGACAACATCGCGGCCTATGGCGACAACCCCCATGTGCCGCCGGTGGACACCGGCGAAGCGGACAGCCTGGGCGCCTACCAGCTCACGCTGACCTTCGGCGTGTCGCCGTCGTTCCTGAAAAAGCTGGGTCTGCAGGACCAGTTGCCCGCCGATTTCGTAGACCTGCCGGCGTTCCCGCGCGACCAGATCCGGCCCGTGCTGTCCGGTGGTGACATCTGCATCCAGAGCTGCGCGAACGATCCGCAGGTCGCCTTCCACGCCGTGCGGCAACTGGTGCGCCAGGCGCGTTCGTCGGTGACCATGAAGTGGAGCCAGGCCGGCTTCAACGCCTTCGAACGGGGCGAAGACACGCCGCGCAACCTGTTCGGCTTCCGCGACGGCACGGCCAACCAGGAAACGCTGAAAAAGGCCGACGAATTCATCTGGGTCGACACGCCGAACTGGCTTCAGGGCGGCAGCTACCTGGTGGCACGCAAGATCCAGATGCACCTGGAAACCTGGGACCGCACCAGCCTCAAAGGGCAGGAAGACACCTTCGGGCGCGTGCGCCCCAGTGGTGCTCCCCTGGGCGCGCAGGCCGAGTTCGACGCTCCCGACGTTCAGGCGCGCGACGCCAAGGGCCAATACGTCATTCCCGAGAATTCGCACATGGGCCTGTCCAAGCGGTCGGGCATCCAGTTGCTGCGGCGCTCGTTTTCCTACGCGAGCGGCATCGATCCGGTGACGGGCCAGTTCGACGCCGGGCTGCTTTTCGTCTCGTTCCAGAAGTCGCCCGGCCAGTTCGTCGGCGTGCAGTCGGCGCTCGGCCGCATCGACCGCATGAACGAGTACATCACCCACATCGGCAGCGGGCTGTTTGCCTGCTTCGGCGGTGTCCGGGAGGGGGAATACCTTGGTCAGGCCTTGCTGGAGTCGCCCCGTGCGTAAGGTCTTGAAACCCGGTTTTTCAGGAAGTTGTGTGCTGCGGCTCCTGGCCGCAGCCTGGCTGGCGCTGGCGATGCTGATGGCGGCGCCGCTGGCCCAGGCACAGGACACCGCGTCGCGCTTGCCGGTGAACCACCTGTTCGTCACGCTCTCGGACGCGATGGGCGCGGCCAAGAAGGGCGATGCGCCCACCGCCTCTGCCGAGCTGCTGCGCCTGCGCGAGGATTTCAACCGCCTTGACGCCCGGAATTCCGAAAAGGGCCAGGTGCTGAGCCAGCGGCTTGAAGAGGCGATCGCCCAACCCGCGCCGCCCCAGTTGGCGGCTCTGTCCAGCGCGCTGCTTGCCTTCGAGCAGGAACAGAACCCGGTCGACTACACGGCCAAGCGGGCGGAGTTCAAGCGCAGGATCACGCCCGCGCTGCAGCAACTGGCGCAATCGATCGCTGGCGCAGGGGCCGGCGACGCGCCCGCGCTGCGGGCGGCCTACCAGCGTTTCAACGGTGTCTGGCTCGGCTCGGAACGGGTGGTGCGCAACACCAGCATGGGGCATTACGGCGCGATCGAGACGGCCCTGGCGCTGATGCGGGTGGCGATCGAAACCGAGCCGCTCAACCTGGAGAAGGTGCGGCATCAGGCCGGCCAGTTGCAGCAGGCCATCGACAGCTACCACAGCGGCCAGGCCATGGCGGTGTCCCAGGAGAGGTTCACGCTGACGGACGGCGTGCGACTGCTGCGCGAGGGTCTGAGCGACTTCGAGGCGGGGCGCCTGCCGGAAGGGCAGGACAAGCTGACACGCTTCATCGAGATCTGGCCGGTCATCGAGGGCGAGGTCAGCACCCGCGCGCCCGATCTGTACCGCCGCGTCGAAAGCCAGGTGCCGGTGGTGCTGGCCCACGCCGCCCAGCCCGCGCAACAGCAGCAACTGCAGGCGCTGATCGACGAGCTGGCGCAGATCGACCCGCAAGCCCGCTACACCGCGATCGACGCGATGCTGATCCTGCTGCGCGAAGGCCTGGAAGCGCTGCTGATCGTCATGGCGCTGGTGAGTGCCCTCAACGTCGCGCGCCAGGACGCCGGCAAGAAGTGGATCTATGGCGGCGTGCTGGCCGGGCTGGTGGCCAGCGTGCTGGGCGCCGTGGCCCTGCAGCGCCTGTTCCCGGTGGCCACCGCCGGCAGCAACCGTGAAATGATCGAAGGCGTGGTGGGTGTGTTCACCGTGCTGATGATGCTGATGGTGGGCGCCTGGCTGCACAGCAAATCCAGCCTGCAGGCCTGGAACCGCTACATCCAGCGCCACATGGGCCGGGCCTTGACGACCGGCAGCCTGGTGTCGCTGTTCGGGCTGAGTTTCCTGTCGGTGTTCCGCGAAGGCGCTGAAACCATCCTGTTCTACGCCGGCATCCTGCCCAAGATCAGTGCGCAGGACTTTCTGAGCGGCATCCTGATGGCCGTGGCCTTGCTGGCGCTCATCGCGGTGGTGCTGTTCCGGACCAGCTACCGGCTGCCGATTGCCCGCATGTTCAAGGTCCTGACCTGGGTCATCTACGCCCTGGGCTTCAAGATCCTGGGGGTGAGCCTGCACGCGCTGCAACTCACGGGCCATTTGCGCATGACCTCGTTGCAGGCGCCGTGGCTGGAAAGCCCGGCGCTGGGCCTGTACCCGACGCGCGAAACCCTGCTCGCGCAAGCGGTCTACATCGTGGTGATCGTGGCGATCCAGGTCGTCATCAGCCGCAGCCACACCCACCACCCGGCGGGGGCCGCTTCCCGACCGCAGCAGAAGCCGGTCGCCTGAGCCCAGTCACCAGGATCAGGACCGGGGCGTTGCCTGCGCCCCGGTCCTGCACGGGTTTTGGGCCCTCACTGTGCGCGGGGGTCGGGTGGTGGGCTACAGTCGGGCCCCGATGAAATCCCCGCCGTCTGCCCTGTCCACCGCCCACAGCGCCCCGGAACACTGGCGCACCGACACCCGCGACCCGGTGGCGGTGCTCGACATTCCCGGCCTCAATCACCGGGTCCGCGTGTTTGACGTGGACGCCAGCCTGCTGGTGGACGTGCCGGCTGCCGTGGGCGAGGACGTCTGGCTGGAGCTGTCGGTCGAGGTCGACAGCCGGCGCCAGTGGAGCCGGCGGATCCCGGCGCACAACCCCGGTCAGACCGATGGGCTGGACTATCACCAGCGGCTTCGGCTCGAAGCCGGGCAGGGCATCCGCATTCGCGCTCAGGCGGTGGTGAAAGGGGTGACCATTCGCCAGTTGCTGCTGGAAGCAAGGGAGGAGCTGTGATGAACACGGAGTGGCAAAAGCTGGGCTGGAGCGCGGCGCTGGCGGCGCAATGGGCGCGCTGGCCCGACGCCAGTGACCTGGCGCCGGCCCGCGTGGTGGCCGTGGATCGCGACCGCTTGGTGCTGACGGACGGCAGCGCTCCCTTCTCGGCCCGCTTGTCGGGCAGCTTCGTGTTCCATCAGCCAGACCCGGCGCAGTGGCCCTGTGTGGGCGATTGGGTGCTGGTGGCGCGCGGTGGCCGCGATGACGGTGAGGGCCTGATCCAGGCGGTGCTGGAGCGGCGCACGGTGCTGCGCCGGCGTGGCGTCGGAGGCATGGGCGAGGTGCAGCTGATCGCGGCCAACGTGGACACCGTGGTCATCGTGCAGTCCTGCCATTTCGATTTCAACCCGAACCGGCTCGAACGCTACCTGGTCATGGTGCGCGACGGCGGAGCCCAGCCCTGGGTGCTGCTGACCAAGACCGACCTGGTCACACCGGAGGAACTGGCCGCGCAGCTGGCGCAGATTCATGCCATGGGCGTCGATGCGCCGGTCATGCCCCTGAGCCAGCTCTCGCAGGATGGGGTGGAGGCGTTCCGTGCCCGCCTGCTGTCGGGCCAGACCTACTGTTTCGTGGGCTCATCGGGGGTGGGCAAGAGCACCTTGATCAATGCCTTGTTGGGGCGCAGCGCGCAGCTCACGGCGGTGGTGAGCCACACCGGGGAGGGGCGGCACACCACGGTGCGGCGCGAACTCGTGGCGCTGGACAACGGTGCGTTGGTGATCGACAACCCGGGCATGCGGGCGTTCGGCCTGATCGATGCCGACGTGGAGGCCGGTGGCAGCTTCTCGGACATCACGCGTCGCGCCGCCGATTGCCGCTATGCGGATTGCAGCCACAGCGGCGAGCCGGGCTGCGCGGTGCGCGCCGCGGTCCAGGCTGGCGAGATCGAGCCCGGCCACCTCGCCAACTACCTCAAGCTGCGCGAGGAGAACGCCTTCTACGAGCTGTCGTCCGCCGGGCGGCGGCAGAAGGACAAGGCCTTCGGCAAGTACGTCAAGTCGGCCAAGAAGAGTTTCTCGCGCGCGCACGACGATGACTGAGTGAGGACGCCCGCTCCTGCCACAGCTGGCCATAATGGGCGACCCTTTTCAGGAGACCAGAGATGACCGAACGTACGGGAGGCTGCTTGTGCGGCCAGGTTCGTTTCCGGCTGACGGCCGAGCCCATCGCCTCGCGCGTCTGCTGGTGCAAGGACTGTCAGCGGATTGCCTCGAACGGCACCGTCAACCTGATCGTGCCGACGGCCGCCATGGAGATCAGCGGCAACCTCGGCGAATACACCCGCACGGCCGACAGCGGCAACCAGGTCATCCGGCGCTTCTGCCCGCAGTGCGGCACGCAGTTGTTCGCCGATTCGACGGGCCGTGTCGGGGCGACGGTGGTGCGGGTCGGAACGCTGGACGATCCGTCCTCGGTTCGTCCGAGCGCCAACATCTGGAGTTCGAGCGCTCCCGCATGGGCCTGTCTGGACTCGGCGCTGGAGCGCGTCGAGCGTCAGCCCGGGCCGCCGCCGGCCAAGGCCGGCTGAGGTCCGCAGCGAGGCCCGCGCCGGATCAGGCGTTGGTGGTCGGCCGGGTCCGGTAGAAGGTGACCGGGCTGGCCGGCACGGCGTTCATCACGCTGCGCTTGATCTTGCCGACCACGTGCATCTCGCAGGGCTTGCAGTCGAAGCGCAGCGTCAGCTTTTCCTTGCCGTTGATCAGTTGCATGGGCTCGGCGCGCACCGTGCCCTGCACGCCGGTTACGCCCTTGGCCTGTTTGGGGCAGAGGCTGAGGCTGAAGCGCACGCAGTGCTTGGTGATCATCAGGCTGACTTCGCCTTCTTCCTCGTGGCTTTCGTAGGCGGCGGCGATGACCTTGACACCGTGCTTCGCATAGAAGTCGCGCGCCTTGTGATTGAACACATTGGCCAGGTAGGTGAGGGTGTCTTCCGGGTAGCTCACTGGCGGCTCGACCGGTTTGGCTCGCGGCAGGCGGTGCCAGGCTGCGGCACGGGCGGTCTCCAGCCGTTCCACCGCCTCGCGGCGCAGAGCGTTGAGCTGCGATGCGGGCACGAAACGCGGGCCGCGCAGGTTCAGCGCCACGTCCAGTGGCTGGAACAGGGTGTCGCCCAGTCGTGAGAGGTTTTCGCGCAGCTTGGCCTCGGCCTGGCTCGGGTCCTTGGCGTCCTGCGGGGTGCCGGGCAGGGAGGCGCTGCCGCTGTGGCCGTCTTCGTCGGTGACCGTCAGGGTCAGGCCTTCAGCGGTTTCGTCCAGCCGCAGCCAGGCGCCAATGTGGCGCTCGGCGGATTTCCGCTCCAGCCCGCGCACCCAGTCCATGTCGCGGTTGCGATTGACCTGCACGCCCTTGCGCAGGTCCTTGAAGCCGTCCATCGGGTCCTTGGGGAACACGCGCCACAGGCCTTTCCTGTTCACGGCTTCGGCGCGGTTGATCTGCAGGCCGACCAGCTCTTTCTGCAGGTCCAGGTAGCACAAGCCGTCGCCGTTGTGGATCACGGTGTCGGCGTCGTCCACCTGGAGTTCGACAAAATTGGGGCCGGTGGCGGTCACGTAGCCGATCGGGCGACCCGGGTTCTTGGGCGTGTCGAAGGCGCCGATGTCTTCCTTGCGGCCCTGCACGAAGTAGTCGGTGAACTCGCGATTGAAGTTCTGGTCCGGATCAGGCTGGAAGTGGAAGGTGCATTCGCCGCTGCTGGCGCGGGCCAGCTCGGGGCGTTCTTCCAGGATTTCGTCCAGCAACACGCGGTAATGCGCGGTGATGTTCTTGACGTAGGCCATGTCTTTGTAGCGGCCTTCGATCTTGAAGCTGCGCACGCCGGCGTCGATGATCTCGCGCAGGTTGTTGCTCTGGTTGTTGTCCTTCATCGAGAGCACGTGCTTGTCGTGCGCCACGATGCGGCCCTGGCTGTCCTTGACCTCATACGGCAGGCGGCAGGCCTGTGAACAGTCGCCGCGGTTGGCGCTGCGTCCGGTGTGGGCGTGGCTGATGAAGCACTGGCCGCTGTAGGCCACGCACAGCGCGCCGTGCACGAAGAATTCGAGGATGGCGCGGCCGGGCGCGTCCTTCGGGCCCAGCGCGGCGTCGATGGCGGCGATCTGCTGCAGCGTCAGCTCGCGCGCCAGCACGATCTGGCTCAGGCCCGCGTCCTGCAGGAAACGGGCTTTTTCGGGCGTGCGGATGTCGGTCTGCGTGCTGGCGTGCAACTGGATTGGCGGCAAGTCGATTTCCAGCAGACCCATGTCCTGGACGATCAGCGCGTCCACGCCCGCGTCATAGAGCTGCCAGGCGAGCTTGCGCGCTGGTTCCAGTTCGTCGTCGCGCAGGATGGTGTTGAGCGTGACGAAGATGCGGCTGTTGAAGCGGTGGGCGTAGGCGGCGAGGCGCGCGATGTCGGCCACGCTGTTGTCGGCGCTGGTGCGGGCGCCGAAAGACGGCCCCCCGATGTAGACCGCGTCGGCCCCATGGTTCACGGCCTCGATGCCGATGTCGGCATCGCGGGCAGGGGCGAGCAGTTCAAGGTGGTGGGGCAGCATGGCGAGCGGGCAGAATCGGGGGCGAACGTCGAACCCGATATTGTCCCGGAGATCGCCCATGTCTGCATCCCCAACCCTTTCGGCCACCGCCATCGTCCTGGTTCATGGCTCCTGGCACGGAGCCTGGTGCTGGAAGCGTGTGCTGCCGCTGCTGCGTGGCGCCGGCGTGGAGACGCACGCGGTCACGCTCACTGGCGTGGGCGAGCGCGCCCACCTGCTCGGCCCCGACGTGGGCATCGACACCCACATCCAGGACGTGATCGGCCTGATCACGACCGAAGAGCTGCAGCGCGTGGTGCTGGTGGGGCACAGCTACGCCGGCAACCTGATCACCTGCGTGGCCGATCGCCTGCAGCGCTCGCACCCCGGCCTGTTGCGGCACCTGGTCTATCTGGACGCCGGCATTCCCACGCCGGGCAGCAGTTGGAGCACGCCGCACAGCCCCGAAACCGTGGCCAGACGCGTGGCCGAGGCCCAGGCCAGCGGCGGGCTGAGCTTTCCACCACCCGACGCCAGCGTGTTCGGCCTCAGCGGTGCCGACCGCGACTGGGTCAACCGCCGCCAGACGCCGCAGCCGTTCCGCCTCTACCAGGAGCCGCTGGACTTCGACCCGGCCCGGGTCTGGGCCATTCCGCACAGCTTCATCGATTGCACCCACCCGCCGCTGCCCACCATCGATGCGGCGCGTCGGCGCGTGCGCAGCGAACCGGGCTGGAAGGTGTATGAACTGGCAACGGGGCACGACCCGATGGTCAGCGCGCCGCGGGAGCTGGCGCAGTTGCTGCTGACGGTGCACCACCAGGCTTCCCGGGCATGACCGCAGCGCGGGGAGCCGGGCGCCTTGACCGCATCGACATCTTGCGGTCGCTGGCGATGTTGTGGATGACGGTCTACCACTTCTGTTACGACCTCGACCACTTCGGCCTGATCGACGCCAGCTTTTCGCGCGATCCGTTCTGGTACGTGCAGCGGACCGCCATCGTCGGCCTGTTCGTGTTCACCGCCGGGCTGTCGCAGGCGGTGGCGCACCACGCCGGCCTGGGCTGGCCGCGGTTCTGGCGCCGCTGGGCCCAGGTGGCGGCGGGGGCGCTGCTGGTGACGGCGGGCTCGGCGCTGATGTTCCCTGACAGCTTCATCTACTTCGGCATCCTGCACGGCATGGCCGCCATGCTGGTCGTGGCGCGCCTGACTGCGGGCTGGGGCGGCTGGCTCTGGCCGCTGGGCGCGCTGGCCATCGCGGCCAAATTCGCCGCACCGGCCGTGATCACCGCATGGCCGACGCTGGCCTGGCTGAACCAGCCGGGCTGGAACACGCTGGGCTTCGTCAGCCGCCTGCCGGTGACCCAGGACTACGTGCCGTTGCTGCCGTGGCTTGGCGCCATGTGGTGGGGCCTGGCAGCCGGACACTGGGCGTTGCGGCACCGGCCGCAGTGGCTGGGCGCAGCCGATGCGCCGGCCACCGGGCCGCGCCGCGCCCTGGCCACCTGGGGCCGCTGGAGCCTGAGTTACTACCTGGTGCACCAGCCGGTGCTCATTGGCCTGGTGGGCGGCGCGGTCTGGCTGTTCCGCTGAAACAACCCTGGCGGGCCCGTGGCCCATTCGTGCCGAGAGGCGAGGGCGGCTGCGGGTAGGGAAGATCAGGCGCGCGCCGCGATGGCCGCCAGCACCTCGTCGAGCGACCCCAGCAACTGCGCCACATGCTCGGGCGTGGTCACCGGGCTGACCAGCATCATGTTGTGGAAGGGCGTGATCAGCACGCCCCGGTTGAGCAGGCCCAGGTGGATCAGGTGTTCCAGTTCGGGGTCCATCACGCGGTCGGCCTCGGTGCCGTTCTTCGGTGGCTCGGCGCAGAACTGGAACTCCACGCGCGCGCCCACCTGGGTCACGCACCAGGGCAACTGGTGGCGGGCGATCACGGCACGGATGCCGTCGGCCAGGCGCTCGGCCAGCGCCAGCATGTGGGCGTAGGCGGCTTCGGTCATCACTTCGGACAGCGCCGCGCGCATGGCGGCCATGGCCAGCATGTTGCCGGTGAGCGTGGTGCCGATGCCGCTGTGCCCGGGCGGCGCCTGGCGCTTGGCCTGGACCGCGCGGTCGGCCAGCGCCGCACTCATGCCGTACACGGCACTGGGCAGGCCGCCGGCCACCGGTTTGCCCATCACCACGGCGTCGGCCTCAATGCCATGCGCCCGGGCGTAGCCGCCTGGACCGGTGCTGATGCAGTGGGTTTCGTCCATCACCAGCAAGCTGCCGTGCCGGTGGATGAGCGCTTGGGCGGCGCGCCAGAAGCCCGGTTCGGGCAGCACCATGCCGATGTTGGTCATGACCGGTTCGGCCAGCACGCAGGCCACGTCGCCGTTGGCCAGAGCGGCTTCCAGCGCCGGCAGGTCGTTGAATTCGACGACCACCGTGTGTTCCAGCAGGTTGTGCACCTGGCCGAGCAGGCTGTCGCGCTGCACCGGCTGGCCTTCGACCAGGTCGACGAACACGTCTTCGATGGTGCCGTGGTAACAGCCGTTGAACACCAGGATCTTCTTGCGGCCGGTGGCGGCGCGGATCCAGCGCACGATGTAGCGGTTGGCGTCGGTCGCGCTGAGCGCGAACTGCCAGTAGGGCAGGCCGAAACGGCCGGCCAGCAGCCGGCCGACTTCGGCCGCGTCCTGCGTGGCCAGCATGGTGGTGTACCCGCGGGCGGCCTGGTGCTGCACGGCCGCGGCCACGGGCGGGGGCGCATGGCCGAACATGGCGCCCGTGTCACCCAGGCAGAAGTCCACCAGCGTATGGCTGTCCACATCGACCACGTCGACGCCGGTTGCGTGCTCCACGTGCAGGGCAAAGGGCGTGCCCCAGTCGTTCATCCAGTGCAGCGGCACCCCGAACAGCAGGTGTTCGGCCGCCTGGCGGGCCAGCACCGCCGACGCGGGGTTGCGTTGGACGTAGTCCTCGCGTTCGGCGGCCATGAAGCGGGTGGCCCGGTTCCAGTCCAGGCCGCGGCGCCCGGGGCGCCGGTCGGGCGCTGCCGGGCCTGGGCTTTCGGTGCTGGCATTGCCATCCATGGGACATCTCCTCCGGTTTTGGGGCAGTTGGGTCCACTTTAGGAGGCTTTGCAGGGACCGATGGAGCCACCTGCCCCGTGACATGGCGAGCCACTGGTCGCACAGCGCAAAAAAAACGCGCCCGGAGGGCGCGTCGGTGCGGAAGCGGGAAGCGCTTATTGCACCTTGGCCTTTTCGCGCAGGTTGCGCTGGAATTCGGCCATCTTTTGCTGGCTCAGCTGCTGGGCGATCTCGGCCTTGACCTCTTCCAGCTTGGGCAGTTGGGCCTGGCGGACGTCGTCCACGCGGATCACGTGCCAGCCGAACTGGCTCTTGACCGGGGCCTCGGTCATCTGGCCCTTGTCGAGCTTGACCATGGCTTCCGAGAATTCGGTCACGTAGCTGGCGGCGTTGGCCCAGTCGAGATCGCCGCCGTTGGCGCCGGAGCCCGGGTCCTTGGATTTCTGCTTGGCCAGGTCTTCGAACTTGGCGCCACCCTTGATGGCCGCGATCAGGGCCTTGGCCTCGTCTTCCTTTTCCACCAGGATGTGGCGGGCACGGTATTCCTTGCCGCTGTTGGCGGCGGCGAACTTGTCGTATTCGGCCTGGATGTCGGCGTCGGTGACCGGGTTCTTCTTCTGCCAGTCGGCGAACAGCGTGCGGATCAGGATGGTCTGGCGCGCCAGTTCCATCTGGGTTTTGTATTCCGCCGTGGCAGCAACGCCCCGTTTCTGCGCTTCCTGCATGAAGATTTCGCGCAGGATGGCTTCTTCCTTGACGCGCTCGCGCAGTTCGTCGGTCACCGGCTGGCCTGAGGCCTCGATCTGCTGGACCAGGGCGTCGACACGCGCGGACGGAACGGGTTTGCCATTGACGATGGCGACGTTCTGCGCAGCGGCCCAGGGAGCGACGCAGATCAGGGCGGCCGCGGTCAGGGCCGACAGGGTTGCTTTCATGAAGATCCTCGAAGGGGAATGGAAAACGGGTTGGATGCCGGACGCGGGCGCAAGTTGCAGGCTCAGGTCGGAAGGGTGCGCGGAACCGTGGTGGGTCTCAGGAGCGGGTGTGCGACCGGATTTCGATGGCCAAGGCGTGCAGCCCGGCCTCGGTGAAAGAACGCAGCGCATCATACACAAGGCGGTGCTGGGCCACGCGCGAGTGGCCGTCGAAGGCGGGCCCGCCGATGCGCACCCGGAAATGGGTGCCATAACCCAGACCGTTGGCGCCCGCGTGGCCGGCGTGGGCAGCGCTCTCGTCGATCACTTCCAGCTCCGTGGGCGCCAGGGCCGCGCGCAGGGTGGCTTCGATGGCGTCGGTGGTCGGCACCACCGGATGCACGGCGGGCGTGCTCATGAGGAAGACCCCGGCTCGCCGTCCCGATCCTTGAGGTGGGGCGCGATGTACAGGCCCTGGCCGACGATGAAGATCACCGGGAAGGCATAACCCCAGAGCTTGAAATTCACCCAGGCCTCGGTGCTGTAGAACGCCGCCACCCAGGCGTTGATGCCGGCCATGAACAGGAAGTAGGCGACCCAGATTAGCGTCAGCCGGGCCCAGACGGCGTCGGGCAGGCGCAGTTGGCTGCCCAGCAGGATCTGCAGGAAGTTCTTCTTCCAGATCCACAGCGCGGCGGCCAGCACGATGGCCATGCTGGCGTAGAGCACCGTGGGTTTCCACTTGATGAAGCGTTCATCGTGCAGGGCCAGGGTCAGCACGCCGAACACGATCACCAGCACCAGCGTCACCTTGTGCAGGGTCTGGAGCTTGCGGTCGACGGCGTAGATCAGGCCGGTCTGCACGACCGTGGCGGCCATCAGCACCGCCGTGGCCACGTAGATGTCGTACAGCTTGTACGCGGCCACGAACAGGCCGATGGGGAAAAAGTCGATGAGAAGCCGCATGGGCGGAATTATCCCTGCTTGCCGGACCTCGGGGCTGCGCCGGGTTTTGGCCGGGGCCGTGGAACTCCCGGCCCCGGCCGCGGTCCACCCGGGGCCTACCTTCCTGGAGCGTTTGACACCATGACCCCGAAAGAACAGCAAGCCCTTCTGACCTTGGCCCTGCTGGCCGCGTTTGCCGATGCGCACAAGGCCGACAGCGAACGCGAGGCCATCCGGCGCATGGCCGAGAACCTGGGCCACGAAGGGGGCGCCAGCCTGGCGGGCCTGTATCAGGATGTTCTGTTGCGGCGCACTGGCATGGACGACGCAGTGGCCGCCCTTGGCGACGAAGGCCAGCGCCAGCTGGCGTACGAAATGGCCGTGTGCGTGTGCGATGCCGACGGGCGCCAGAGCCCGGCCGAAACGGCGTTTCTTGCCACGCTGCGTCAGCGCCTGGGTCTGAGCGAGCAGGCGGCTGCCGCAGCGCTGAGTGCCGATGCCCTGGCCGAAGCCGCCGAGCGCAGCGCGCCGGCCCAGGCTGTGCCGGCCGAGGTGGTGGCGCTGGTGCCGGCGGCCACCCTCGTCACCGACAACGGGGTGGCCAGCGAAACCGCCAACCCTGCAGACCCGGCCCGCGACGCCGCGCTGGACCAGTCCATCCTCAACCACGCCTTGCTGACCGGGGCGCTGGAGCTGTTGCCGCAGTCCTGGGCCTCGATGGCCATCATTCCGCTGCAGGTCAAGATGGTCTATGCCGTGGGCAAGGCGCATGGCGTGGAACTGGACCAGGGCCACATCAAGGAATTCATCGCGGCCGCTGGGGTCGGCATCACCTCGCAGTACATCGAACAGTTCGGCCGCAAGCTCATCGGCGGCCTGCTGGGCAAGGCCCTGGGGCGCACCGTGGGCGGCCTGGGCCGCGCGGCCACGGGCGTGGCGTTTTCCTTTGCCACCACCTACGCGCTGGGCCAGGTGGCCAAGCGGTACTACGCCGGCGGACGGGTCATGAGCACGGCCTTGCTGCAACAGACCTTCCAGGACCTGCTGGGGCCGGCCAAACAGCTGCAGAGCCGCTACCTGCCGCAGATCGAGCAGACGGCCCGCGGGCTCGACGCCGGCAAGGTCATGGCCATGGTCCGGGGTGGGGCCTGAGGCCGGCGGGCGTTGCGTCCGGCTGCACTCCTCACATTTGTTTGCCGTTGCGCCGGACGGTCGGAAACGAACAGGCCGCGGGAAAGCGCTAGCCTAGGGCTTCCGCATTTCCAGGAGAGAACCCATGGCGACCACGATCACGACCCACCGGCTGACGCTGGCTTCCCTGATGCTGGCCGGTGCCGCCGCACTGAGCGCCTGCGGTGGCAGCGACGACCCGGTGCCCGGTGATGGCTCCAGCGATCCGGTGGCACCCTACATCGGCTCCTGGATCAGCCGCTGCGTGGCCGACAGTGGGGCCTCGGCCCAGTTGCGGGCCGACTTCAACAAGACCGGCGCCAACAGCTTCACGGGCGACGTGGTGGCCTATGCCTACGTCGGCAACGCCTGCTCCGGCCCGAGCGTGCGCGACAAGAAGGTGCTGTCGAACCTGCAGATGACGCACGTTGGCACCAGCACACTCAACGGCCTGCCGACCGACCGGTTCAATGGCAGCTCGTCGCAGGGCGAAGGCAAGGTGCTGCTGTCGCTGCAGAACGGGCAGTTGCGTATTGGCGACCCCGACTCGCCCGACGATGCCCAGGGCTACCCGACCGCGTTCCTGGAAGAGACGCTCACGCGCCTGAACTGAGGCCGGGCACGCGGACGGCCGGCTGGGCTGCTTGGCCGGGATCTCCCGGCCTTCACCGGCCGCCAGCGCTGACCGCCTGCCCGGGGGTCACATCGCCGCTTCGAGCATGGCCCGGTAGTCTGCCGCGCTGGCCAGGCGCGGATTGGTCTTGTGGCAGTGGTCGGCCAAGGCGCCTACGATCACCTGATCAAAAACGGCCGGTGTCACGCCCAGCGCCGCCAGGCCTGGGGGCAGGCCCAGGCGCTCGTTGAGCGCCTTGATCGATGCGCCCAGCAGGGCCGCCGTGAGTTCGTCGTCGCGGTCGCTGGGCAGGTCCATGGCCTGGGCCATGCGCTGCAGGCGGCGTTCGCGGCGCACGTTCTCGGCGCCAGCGTTGAAGGCGATCACGGTCGGCAGGAAGAGGGCGTTGAGCGTGCCGTGGTGCAGGCGCGGGTTCACGCCGCCCAGGCTGTGGCTGAGCGAATGCACGCAGCCCAGCCCTTTCTGGAACGCCATCGCGCCCTGCATGCTGGCGCTCATCATGTTCAGCCGCGCTTCGCGGTCCTGGCCGTTGGTGGTCGCGCGTTCGATGTGGGCCCAGCCGCGCTGCAGGCCGTCCAGCGCGATGCCGTCGGCGGGCGGGTTGAAGGGCGCGGCCATGAAGGTTTCCATGCAGTGGGCGATGGCGTCCATGCCCGTGGCGGCGGTCAGCAGCGGCGGCAGGCCCAGCGTGAGCGCCGGATCGAGCAGGGCGGTTTTTGGCACCAGGTGCCAGGAATGGAAGCCGAGCTTGCGGCCGTCGTCCACGATCACGATGGCGCCGCGCGCCACTTCGCTGCCGGTGCCGGCCGTGGTGGGAATGGCGATCAGTGGCGGCACGGCGGCCGTGATCCGGGGCGAACCGCCTTCGATGGTGGCGTAGGTCTTGAGCGGGCCTTCGTGCGTGGCGGCGATCGCCACGCCCTTGGCGCAGTCGATGGAGCTGCCGCCGCCCAGAGCGATCAGGCCATCGCACCCCTGTTCCCGGTACACCGCGACGGCGGCGCGCACGGCCGCTTCGGTCGGGTTGCTGGGGGTCTGGTCGAACACGGCCGCCGGCAGATCGGGCAAGGCGGCCAGCGCCTGGGCCAGCAGGCCGGCAGCCTTGACGCCCGCGTCGGTCACGATCAGCGGTTTGCGGATGCCGATGCGCGCGCATTCGGCCGGCAATTGCGCCAGGGCGCCGTCTTCGATCAGGATGTTGGTGACGTACAGGATCTGGGGCACGGGGGTCTCCGGGTTCTGGTTCTGGCAGATGCAGCGCGTTCCACTATACGGGGAGGCCGCGGGCGGCTGCGGTCGCGCAAGGGTCAACCCTTGCACGGCAGCGAACCGCCCGGCGCGGCAGAATGCCGCCCATGTCTTCGCACCCGACCCATCCCCGCAGCCTGCTGACCCACGCCATGCGGGGCTTCATCGACCGCGTCGCCCGCGCCGGGCATCCCCCTTTGCACGCCCTGACGCCGGAACAGGCCCAGCGCGCCTACGCGGCGGGTGCGGGCGTCGTCGACATCCCGAACCACAAGCTGCCACGCGTGGAGGACCTGCGCATCCCCGCCCGCGACGGCCACGTCTTGCCCGCCCGCCTGTTTGCCCCGGTGGCAGCGGGCGAGGGCGGCCCCCTGCCCGTGCTGCTGTACCTGCACGGGGGCGGGTTCACCGTGGGCAACATCGCCACGCACGAACCGCTGTGCCGGCACCTGGCCCACCTGTCCCGCGGCGCCGTGATCGCGCTCGACTACCGGCTGGCGCCCGAATCGGTGTTCCCGACCGCGGTGGACGACGCCTGGGACGCCCTGGCCTGGCTGCGCGAACACGCGGCGGCCTTGGGTCTGGACGCGGCGCGCATCGCTGTCGGTGGCGACAGCGCCGGCGGCACACTCTCGGCCGTCACCGCCATCGCCGCCCGCGATGCGGGCTGGCCGCTGTCGCTGCAACTGCTGTTCTACCCTGGCACCTGTGGCCACCAGGACACGCCCAGCCACCAGCGTTTTGCGCAGGGGTTCATCCTGGAGGCGCCCCATATTCAGTATTTTTTTGGCCACTACCTGCGCGGTCCGGCCGACCGAGACGACTGGCGTTTTGCCCCCCTCGACGGGGTCGACGCCAGCGGGCACGAGCGCGACCTGGACGGTGTGGCGCCGGCCTGGGTGGGCCTGGCCGAATGCGATCCGCTGGTCGACGAAGGCCTGCTTTACGCCGACCGCCTGCGGCTGGCCGGGGTGCCCGTGGATCTGGAGATCTACGCCGGCGTGGTGCACGGCTTCATCCAGTTCGGCCGCGCCATTCCCGAAGCGCTCAAGGCCCACAACGACGCGGCCCGCGCGCTGCGCCAGGCCTGGGGCCGGTGAGCGCCAGCGCTCAGTCCGCGCCCAGCCAGGCGCCCTGGGTGCGGCCGTAGCGGGTGTCGCGGTCGTAGGCCTGCTCCTGCTCGCGTGCCCGGTCGAGCTGGGCCTGCCCCCAGTGATTGCCCCGCACCTCCAGTTGCCGGCAGTCGTTTTGCGGCGGCAGTTCGCGCAGGCCCTGGTCCACCCGTTGAGCGGCCTGGCGCGCGATCTCGTGGTGTCCCAGTTCGTGCTCGCGCAAGGCGGCCAGATAGGTGTCGAAGCGGGCGCGCAGGATCGGGTCGTCGGTCAGCAGTTCGGGCAGGGTGATGTCGGTGTCCAGCGTGGTCAGCACCTCGGCCACGCCACAGCGGCCGTCTTCCAGCACCTGCCAGCGGAAGGCCCAGCGCAGGCTCCAGGTCGCCAGTCCGTGGAACCGCTTGCCCCACCAGCGCCGCACCGGCGTGGCGCGGTTCAGCGCTTGTGCCAGCGTCTCGCCGGCCTGCACCTCGACCCGGTACGGCGTGAAGCGCAGCGTGTCCTGCACGTCGGCGCGAGCGACCGGGCTCAGCAGGGTGCCAACGGCCAGCAGGGCGCTCAGGCAGAGCGGGCGAAGGCGGGTGATGGGCGTGAGAAACAGGCGGTTCCGGCGCATGGGTGAGGGGGGATGGAGGCGGCCGTGGCCAGGGGCGGGCCGTCGCCGCAGGCGACAGCGGCCAGCGGGGGCGACGGGCAGAATCTACCCCAACGCTGGCGCGCTTGGCGTCGCGATCACAACAACTTTTCCTGGAGACACGAATGCCCCAGATGCAGCGAACCGACTTCCGCTTTTTCCACCGCCTGCGCGTGCGCTGGGCCGAAGTGGACATGCAGAAGATCGTGTTCAACGGCCACTACCTGATGTATTTCGACACCGCCATTGCCGACTACTGGCGCGCGCTGGCCTTGCCCTACGAGGCGTCCATGCACCGGCTTGACGGCGATCTGTACGTGGTCAAGGCCACCGTGGAATACCACGCTTCGGCGCGGGTGGACGACCGGCTGGACGTGGCCATGCAATGCAGCCGCATCGGCAGCTCGTCAATGACCTTCACGGGTGCCATCTTCCGCGACGAGCAGCACCTCATCAGTGGCGAAATCGTCTATGTGTTCGCCGACCCGGCCACCCAGACCTCGCGCCCGGTGCCGCAGGCGCTGCGCGACATCGTGCAGGGGTACGAAGCGGGTGAAAGCATGCTGCAAACCCAGGCGGGCGACTGGGCCTCCCTGGGCGAAGGCGCCCGCGCCGTGCGGCACGCGGTGTTCGTGGAAGAGCAGCAGATCCCCAAAGAGCTGGAGTCCGACGCGGCCGATGCCGGCGCGGTGCACGTGCTGGTGCGCAACCGCCTGGGCATGCCCGTGGGCACCGGCCGTCTGCTGCCGGCCGATGCGCAGGGCGACGCCCAGGTCGGGCGCGTGGCGGTGGACCGGGTGCTGCGCGGTGGCCAGGTCGGCCGCGCCGTCATGCAAGCGCTGGAAGCGGCCGCGCTGGCCCGTGGCGACCGCCGCATCGTGCTGCACGCCCAGCGCACCGCGGTACCGTTCTACGACCGCCTGGGATATCTGCGCGAAGGGGCGCCTTTTGAAGAGGCCGGTATCGAGCACCAGGCCATGGCCAAGCGGCTCTGAATCCGCGGCAGGCTCCCCGGTCAGCGCCGGCCGGCGGGCCGGTTCACCACGTCACCTGTGTGATGGCGGGCGGGGCTGCGCTCCAGCGGTGCGCCCCGGCCGTCGGTCGCTCGTGGCGCCATTCGGTCATGGTCAGCAGGGGCTGGGCCGTCCCGGGCGAGACCGTCACCCGCGCCAGCAGGCTGCTGCGCGTGCCGTAACCCCGCTCGGTCATGTCCACGAACGGGCTGGACAGGGCGCGCTCCCAGTCCTGGGGCACCCCGGTCGGGGGCAGGTGCGCGTCGGGCACGGCGGCGTTTTCGGCCAGGGCCTGCGCGAGGTGCTGGCCGGCCATGTCACCGGATGGCGGGCTGTCCCATTGGTCCAGGGCCTGCCGCATGGCCGCCTTGAGCCGTTCCGTCTTGGGCCAGGGGGTGTCGAGCGCGGCGTTGGACACCCCATAGATGCCGGGTGAGAGCGTCCGCCACTGCAACTGGGTGGCGGCGCCTTCGGTGTGCGGATCGGCCGGGTCGCGGTTGGACAGCCAGGCCCAGCGGCCGGCAGGGAAATCGCCGACCACGAGGTTGAAGCCGCCGTAGGCTGCCGGGTCGATGCCGTCAGCCAGGGCCTCGACGCCGTCGTGGCTTGCCAGCCAGCGCAGCGGCAGTTCGCCCCGGCTGCGCGCTCCGCTGCCTGGCTGGGCGCTGCGCACGTTGGTGAGCATGGCCACGCGGCCGTTTTCGCCAAAACCGAGCCAGGTGCCGCCATCGCGCAGATCGCGGCCGGCCCACACCGCCACCGGGCTGCCGGGCGGTGTCCAGCGGTGCAGCGGTGCGGTGGGGCGCTCGAAGAATTCGTCGCGGTTGCCCGCGATCAGCAGCGGGCAGGCCGGGTGGGCACCGATGGCGAAGGCGATCAGGCACATGGGCGCAGCAGGGCCCTCAGATGTCGTCGCGCAGCGGGTAGGGCAGCGGCAACAGGCTCAGAGCCTGGCCATCGGCCGCGCCCGCATGCAGGTCGCCAGCGGCCGCGGCGTCGGTGCGCAGCGAGGCGATGGCGTTCCAGCCGCCGGCCGGGTTCGGGGCGGCAGCGGCCACGGTGCCACAGGGCTGCTCGGCGTCGGCGGCCTGGAACACGTCCTGTCCCACGGTCAGGGGGGCCTCGGCCTGCAGCAGGTAGGCGCGGCGCTTGAGCGTGCCGCGAAACTGGCTGCGCGCCACCACCTCCTGGCCGGGATAGCAGCCCTTTTTGAAGTTCACGCCGTCGACGGATTCGTAGTTGAGCATCTGGGGCACGAACGCTTCCACGATGGGCGTCGTCACGGGGGCGATGCCCGCCATCACCTCCAGCCATTGCCAGGTGTCCAGCGGCAGGGCCTCGGCGGCCGGCGCCGGGACATCGGCCGGTGCCACCCGCAGCGCCCGGGCCTGGCCCTGCGCGGGGTACAGGCTCACCACGTGGCCACCGTCGGTGGCACTGAGCGCCCAGGGCGCGGCACCCCAGGGCGCGGCGTCGGTCGGGGCGGTCAGGCCCCAGACGCCGAATTCGGCACTGGCATCGCTGAGCCGGACTTTGCTGCGCAGCACGAACATCTGCAGGCGCTTGAGCACGGCGGGCAGCACGTCGCGCGGCAGCACCAGCAGCAGATCGTCGGCCGCGCGTTTGAACGCAACAAAGCTGGCCTGCATGCGGCCCTTGGCCGAGCAGAAGGCCGCCAGCCGCGCCTGGGTGTCGCCCAGCAGGGCGAAATCCTGTGTCAGCTGACCGTGGAGGAACTTGGCCGCTTCTTCGCCCTGCGCGCGGATCACGCCCCAGTGGGGCAAGGGCGTGGCGGACGAAGCGGGGAACAGGGCGGACACGGTGGTCATGGCAGCGGCACGGATGGGGTTGGCAAGAGGGGCGACCGATTATCATGCCGGGCCATTCCGAGCGTGCCGCTTCGGCCCAAGACCCCGACGCTTTCCCTGTTCCTCCTGTCCATGCGTGCGCTGCGAAACCTGCTGATCTTTGTGCTGCTGGCCGCCGGGCTGGGCTGGGCGGCCTTCCAGTGGTGGCTGCTGCGCCCGCTGCCGCTGCAAACGCCGGCGCCGTTGTCGGTGGACATCGCGGCCGGTTCGTCGTCGCGCGCTGTGGCCGAGCGCCTGGCCGATGCCGGTGTCGGCGTGCCGGCGCCGGTGCTGTATGCCTGGTTCCGCCTGTCAGGACAGAGCCGCGCGCTCAAGGCCGGCAGCTACGACCTGGAAGCCGGCATCACGCCCGAACGTCTGTTGCAGAAGCTGGTGCGGGGCGAGCAGGCCCTGCGCAGCGTCACCCTGGTGGAGGGCTGGACCTTCCGCGATGTGCTGGCGGCCCTGCGCGGAGTCCCCGACCTGACGCCCGATCTCGACGGCCTGAGCCCGGCCCAGATCATGGAGCGCATCGGCCGGCCGGGGGTGCACCCCGAAGGGCGTTTCTTCCCCGACACCTACCGCGTGGCGCGGCGTGCGCCGGCATCGGCCGTGCTGCGGCAGGCCGCGCAGGTGATGGACGCCCGGCTGGCGCAGGCCTGGTCGCAACGGGCCCCGGGCTCGCCGCTCAAGACCCCCGAAGAAGCGCTGATCCTGGCCAGCATCGTCGAAAAAGAAACCGGCGCCGCAGCGGACCGTGCCCACGTGGCCGGCGTGTTCTCCAACCGGCTGCGCATCGGCATGCGGCTGCAGACCGACCCCACCGTGATCTACGGCCTGGGCGAGCGTTTCGACGGCAATCTGCGCAAGATCGACCTGCAGACCGACACGCCCTACAACAGCTACACGCGCGCCGGGCTGCCGCCGACGCCGATTGCCATGCCCGGCTGGGCCGCACTGCTCGCGGCCGTGCAGCCGGCCGACACGCGGGCGCTGTATTTCGTGGCGCGTGGCGATGGCTCCAGCCACTTCAGCAGTACGCTCGACGAGCACAATGCGGCGGTGCGCCGCTACATCCTCAACCGCTGAGCGGCCCCGCCACCGCCTGCGCTTTATCCGCTTTTTTTCTGCCCCGCATGAGTTCCGAAGGTCTGTTCATCTCGTTCGAAGGCATCGACGGTGCCGGCAAGTCCACCCACATCGCCGGTCTGGCCGATGCCTTCCGCGCCGCCGGCCGCGAAGTGGTGCTGACCCGCGAACCCGGTGGCACGCCCCTGGCGGAGAAGCTGCGCGCCCTGGTGCTGGGCGACGCCATGGACCCGCTGACCGAATCGCTGCTGGTGTTTGCGGCGCGGCGCGACCACCTGGTGACCGTGATCGAGCCGGCGCTCGCGCGGGGCGACGTGGTGCTGTGCGACCGCTTCACCGACGCCACCTTCGCCTACCAGGGCGGTGGCCGCGGTTTCGACCTGGGCGTGCTGCGCCAGCTCGAAACCTGGGTGCAGGGCTCCCCGACCGCGCCGAATGGGCTGCGCCAGCCGCACCTGACGATCTGGTTCGACCTGCCTCCCGCGGTGGCTGCCGAACGCCTGGCCGGCGCCCGCGTGCCGGACCGCTTCGAATCGCAACCTGCCGAATTCTTCGCCCGCGTCGCCCAGGGCTATGCCGATCGCGCTGCCGCCGAACCCGCCCGGTTTGCCCGCATCGCGGCCGACCAGCCCGTGCCGGCCGTCTGGCAGGCGGTGCGCAGCACCTGCGCAGCCCGCGGCTGGATCGCCCCGGAGGCCGGCGCGTGAGCGAGTCCGCGCCGCTGGCGCCCTGGCTGCAACGCCAGCTGACGGCACTGCTGGCCCAGCGCGGGCACGCGCTGCTGCTGGCCGGGCCGTCCGGGCTGGGCCAGTACCCGCTGGCACTGGCGCTGGCCAGCGCGTGGCTGTGCGAGCAGCCTGGCCCCCAAGGCGCCTGCGGGCAGTGCGCGAGCTGCCATGCCGTGGCGGTGCGCACCCATGCCGACCTGTGCGCGCTGTTGCCCGAGACACTCAGTCTGGCGCTGGACTGGCCCCTGGACGAAGGCGCACAGAAAGACATCGACGACAAGAAACGCAAGCCCAGCAAGCTGATCCGCGTGGAAGCGGCCCGGGCTGCGGTGGCCTTCACCCAGCTGACCCGTTCGCGCGGGGCCACCAAGGTGGTGCTGGTCTATCCGGCCGAACGCATGAACGTGGAGTCGGCCAACACCCTGCTCAAGACGCTGGAAGAGCCCACAGGCGAGGTGCGCTTCGTGCTGGCCACCGAAGCGGCCCACCAACTGCTGCCCACCATCCGCAGCCGCTGCCAGACCCATGCACTGGCCTGGCCCTCGGAGGCCGAAGCGCTGGCCTGGCTGCACGAACAGGCGATCCGCGAAGGGCTCAAAACCGACGCGGCAACGGCCACCACCTGGCTGCAGGCCGCCGGCGGCCGGCCCGAAGACGCCTGGGCACTGGCCCGCGCCGGCCTCACCGCCGCCCAATGGCAGAAGCTGCCCAAGGCATTGGCCCAGGGCGACTGGACGCCGCTGGCCGACTGGCCGGCCAGCGAACAGCTCAACACGCTGCACAAGCTGTGTCACGACCTGATGGCCGTGGCCGGCGGCGCCCGGCCGCGCTTTTTTGCCGCCGAGTCGTTGCCGCCGGCGCCGCGCCTGATCGTGCTCGCGACCTGGGCCAAGGAACTGGGCGCCGCCGCCCGGACGGTGGAGCATCCGTTCAACGCCGGCCTGACCCAGGAAGCCTGGGCGGCGCGCACCCGGCAAGTCTTCGCGCGACGCGGTGCGTGAAATCCCACACCCGCGGGCAAATTGCCGCGAAAAGGGGCGGCGCGCGCGACGGCGAGTGTCGGATTGCCGCTACACTCGCGATTCATGAGCACCATGCCCAGCGCACCCAATACGCCGCGGCCCAGCGTGATCCAACTCTCCATCAAGGAGAAGGCCGCGCTCTATGCGGCCTACATTCCCCTGTTCACCGACGGGGGCATCTTCATCCCCTCGTCGCGCGACTACCGGCTTGGCGATGACGTTTATGTGCTCCTGAGCCTCCCGGACGACCCGCAGCGCTATCCCGTGGCCGGCAAGGTGGCCTGGGTCACGCCCGCCAAGGCCCAGGGCGGACGCACGCAAGGCGTGGGCATCCGCTTCCCGGCGGACGAAAAGTCGCGCCAGCTCAAGCTCAAGATCGAAGAAATCCTGGGGTCGCACCTGGCCTCGGAGAAACCGACCCAGACCATCTGACGCCGTTCGTCCGGCAGCACGCCTGCCTGGCAGGCCCGTGATTGCCATGTTCACCGACTCCCACTGCCACCTCACTTTTCCCGAACTGCAAGCACAGATGCCGGCGGTCCTGGCCGCCATGCGCGAAGCCCGCGTCGACCGCGCGCTGTGCATCTGCACCACGCTGGAAGAGTTCGAGGCGGTGCACCACCTGGCCCGCACGCACGACAACCTCTGGGCCACGGTGGGCGTGCACCCCGACAACGAAGGCGTGCAGGAGCCGTCGCTCGACACCCTGCTGACGCTGGCTGCGCGTCCGCGCGTGATCGGCATCGGAGAAACCGGGCTGGATTACTACCGCCTCAACGGCCGCAGCGTGGACGACATGGCCTGGCAGCGTGAGCGCTTTCGCGTCCACATCCGGGCGGCGCGCTGTACCGACCTGCCGCTGGTCATCCACACCCGCAGCGCGTCGGACGACACGCTGGCCATCCTGCGCGAGGAGGGCGGCTGGACCGGTGCCGCCACCGCCGGCGGGGCGCAGCCGCTGGCGCGCGGGGTGTTCCACTGCTTCACCGAAACGGCCGAGGTGGCGCGCGCGGCGCTGGACCTGGGATTCATGATCTCGTTTTCGGGCATCCTGACCTTCCGCAATGCCGCCGACCTGCGCGAAGTGGCGCGTTTTGTGCCGCTGGAGCAGACCCTGATCGAGACCGACAGCCCTTACCTGGCGCCGGTGCCGTTTCGCGGCAAGACCAATACCCCGGCGCTGGTGCCCTATGTGGCCCAGTTGCTCGCAGAGATCAAAGGCCTCCCGGTCGAGGCCGTCGCCGAAGCCACCAGCCGCAATTTCGACCGCCTGTTTGACCGTGTGAATGCGCCTGCAGCGCCGACCTGAACTCAGAAGTCACATGAACTTCATCAAAAAGTTCTTTGTTATTGCTTTCTTTTTTTCTTCGACTGCCTGGGCACAGTCGGGGTCGTTCGAGCAGTTCTTTTCTGCGGCCAAACGCGACGACGAGCCCGCCATGGTCACGCTGGTCCTGCGCGGGCTGGACGTCAACACCCGCGACCCCCAGGGCAACAGCGCGCTGATGATCGCCCTGCGCGAGGGCGCAGCCAAGGTCACCAGCTTCCTGCTCGGCCTCGATGCCGTCGATCTGGAGATCCGCAATGTCCAGGGCGAAAACGCCCTGATGCTGGCAGCGCTCAAGGGCAATCTGCCCGTGGTGCGCCAGATGATCGGGCGCAAGGCCGAGGTGAACAAGCCCGGCTGGACGCCGCTGCACTACGCCGCCACCTACAAAGAGGCCGGTGCCCGCGAGGTGGTGGCCCTGCTGCTGGAGCACCACGCCTACATCGACGCGGAGTCCCCCAACCGGACCACGCCGCTGATGATGGCGGCTTTTTACGGTCATTCGTCCGTGGTGGACTTGTTGCTGGAGGAGGGGGCCGACCCCTCGCTGCGCAACGAAAAGGGCCTGACCGCACTCGATTTCGCCCAGCGGGCGTCGCGCCCGGACGCCATCGAACGCATCACGCAGGCGCTGCGCGCGCGCCAGCCCTCCGGACGCTGGTGAAAGCCGACGCCGGTGTGGCCTCAAAAAACAGGGGTGTAGGTGTAACCCACATGTAAGGCAGGGATTCTGGCGGGGACAATCCCGCCGTTCATTATTCCAAGAGGAGATTTGCCGTGGCCGTGGCCAGTCAGAAGGATTTTTTTTCAGGCCTCATGTTCATGATCGTCGGGGGCGGTTTCGCCTGGGGCGCCGTGGACTATGAGATTGGTCAGGCCGCCCGCATGGGCCCGGGCTACTTCCCATTCATGCTCGGCCTTCTGCTCGTGGCGCTGGGCGCGCTGGTGGTGCTGGGCTCTTTGCGCTCCGGCCCTCCGGGCGGCGACAAGATCGGTGCTTTTGCCTGGCGACCGCTGGTGTGCATCCTGGGCGCCAACCTGGTGTTCGGTGCGCTGCTGGTGGGCCTGCCCTCCATCGGCCTGCCGGCTTTCGGCCTGATCGTGGCGCTGTTTGCCCTGGTCATCATCTCCAGCATGGCCCGCGAGGGTTTCAGCTTCAAAGAGTCGATGATCCTGGCCGCCATCCTGGCCGCCGGCAGCTACGTCGGCTTCGTGTACCTGTTGAATCTGCAGTTCCCGGTCTGGCCTGCATTCCTGACGAACTGAGCCGGAGAACGCCACCATGGATCTGCTTAACAACCTGGCGCTCGGCTTCGGCGTCGCCTTCACTTTCCAGAACCTGATGTATGCACTCATCGGCTGCCTCTTCGGCACGCTGGTGGGGGTGCTGCCCGGTCTGGGCCCGCTGGCGACCATCGCCATGCTGCTGCCCATCACCTATGGCCTGCCGCCCGTGGCAGCGCTGATCATGCTGGCCGGTATCTATTACGGCGCGCAGTACGGTGGCTCGACCACCGCCATCCTGGTCAACCTGCCCGGTGAGTCGTCTTCGGTCGTGACCGTGATCGACGGCTACCAGATGGCGCGCAAGGGCAGGGCGGGGCCCGCTCTGGCAGCTGCCGGTATGGGCTCGTTCTTTGCCGGTTGCGTCGGCACGCTGATTCTGGCGGCTTTTGCCGCACCGCTGACCGAACTGGCGCTGGAGTTTGGCCCGGCCGAATACTTCTCGCTCATGATCGTGGGCCTGATCGGTGCCGTCGTGCTGGCCTCCGGCTCGCTGCTCAAGGCGCTGGCCATGATCGTGCTGGGCCTGTTGCTGGGTCTGGTCGGTACCGACGTGAACTCCGGCGTCGCGCGTTACAGCTTCGACATCCCCGAACTGACCGATGGCATCAGCTTCGTCGCCATCGCCATGGGGATCTTCGGCTACGGCGAAATCATCAGCAACCTCTCGCAATCGGACGAAAACCGCGAGGTCTTCACCGACAAGGTCAAGGGCATCATGCCCACCGCCACCGACCTCAAGCGCATGTTCCCCGCCGTGCTGCGTGGCACAGCGCTGGGTTCCGCACTTGGCATCCTGCCCGGCGGTGGTGCCTTGCTGTCCGCTTTTGCGGCCTACACCATCGAGAAAAAGACCAAGCTCAAGCCCGGTGAAGTGCCGTTTGGCCAAGGCAACATCCGCGGCGTGGCCGCGCCCGAGGCGGCCAACAACGCCGGTGCGCAAACCTCCTTCATCCCGCTGCTGACGCTGGGCATTCCGCCCAACGCCGTGATGGCGCTGATGGTGGGTGCGATGACGATCCACAACATCCAGCCGGGCCCGCAGGTCATGACCAGCAACCCGGAACTGTTCTGGGGCCTGATCGCCTCGATGTGGATTGGTAACGCCATGCTGATCATCCTGAACCTGCCCCTGATCGGGATCTGGATCAAGCTGCTGACCGTGCCCTACAAGTGGCTCTTCCCGGCCATCGTGCTGTTCTGCGCCATTGGCGTGTACTCCACCAACAACAACAGCTTCGACATCTGGGTTGTGGCGCTGTTCGGCCTCATCGGCTACGGCTTCATCAAGCTGGGTTGTGAACCGGCGCCCTTGCTGCTCGGACTGATCCTGGGGCCCATGATGGAGGAATACCTCCGCCGTGCGCTGCTGATTTCCCGCGGTGACTGGTCCGTCTTCGTCACGCGCCCGATCTCGGCCGGCCTGCTGGTGGTTGCGGCCATCCTGCTGACCATCGTGCTGCTGCCGTCGGTCAAGAAGAAGCGCGAAGAAGCCTTCGTCGAAGACTGATCCCTCCAAAGATCGACTGAACCCGGCGCGCGAGTCATCGCGGCCGGGTTTTTTTTGGTCCTGTGAATCTTGGACCTTGAAGCCCAACGAGGCGCAGAGCTCCCGGAAGCTTGTTCCTGGCCGGTTGCCAGGCTGCTGGTCGGGCTGTGTCCCTTGCTTTTCGGTATCACTTTGATATTCCACAATGTATATCGTTGCGTTGAATTAATCATAGCGAAAGAATTTCACTCAAAGGCCAATTAATTGCCAATCAAGGCGCGAACTGCCTTGATTGGATGTACCTGAGTTACTTCCGCGAAGTGATCAATTCACCGGCCGGCACCTTGGTCGCCATGGGGGCCACGGCCCCCATACCCCTATTTCCCTTGCTGACATCGGCCAAGTCCTGCAGATGGGGCAGGGCATGCCGGTTGACGGCCTCAACAAGTGCTTGCCCAGCAGCATCGAGGCGGCTCGACTGAAGAAGCAACAAGTGCACCCACGGCGGAGGACTGACAATCCCAGCCAGATCCACCAGAACATCGGTCAAACTGACAAACTCACACAGCGCATCTTCGAGATCGCTTTTTGCCTTCGAGATAACATCAACACTAGCCATTTCAAACTCCGTCTTTGAGATTGGTCAGAGACGCCCGGAGGCCCTTCCCCCGGGCGTTTCGCTTTATGGACGCCTACCAGAGGACTTCGAGCAGCGCCCTCCCCAACAGGTAAGCCGCCAGCCCGAAGCAGGCGAGGGCGTCCAGGTCAATCACCCGCACGGCCCACTTCCTTGCCGTTCACCAGGACAACACCCCGGCCCCCCGTGACCTCTGACCACGCCTTGACGGCCGCGGCCTTGATGGCGGTTTTCGACGCCTTGGGACGGCCAGGGCGGCCCTTTGGCGGCTACAGGGAAGCCTCAGTGCGGCGCTTCAGTTCCGCCTTGTTGGCAGCCTCCCTTGCGGCCAGATCGGGCGCCTGATGCCCCCCTTTGGCCATCAACGCCCCCAGAAGGCCGGACCCCTTGTCCGCGTCACGCGTGTACGCTGATCGGCCAGCCGCATCGAGCTGCGACAGGAATGCCCGAGGCAGCGCCCGGCCATCACGCTGACTACCCGTCTTGATCTTCCCCATGGGATCCCGCCTTTCGTAGTGTGAAAAATCAACACTTCCGGGCAGGTACCATGAACCCGCCGGAAGCCGCATGTTTCCTAGGTTCTCGGTTTTCTCTGTCGAGATGTGTCCTATTAATAAATTAGGGCCGGCCGGCTGCGCCGGCCGCCCAGCTTCGCTGGACGGCTCGGACTTCGCCGCCGTCCGCTGGCCAGCGCCAAGGCGCATGGCCGCGGCCGCCGCCGCTGTCCGCCCGGCCACCCGCAGGTGGTTCAGATCGCGATAGCAGACCGAGAACATCGCAGCGCGGCGCACCAGCAGACCCCACCAGGTGAAGTCATGCGGGTTCAGCGCCAGGCCTTCAGGCGTGTACAGCTTGCCCGCCGACAGGTGCCAGCCGTCCCAGTCCTTGCCTGGCAGTTCGTAGCGCAGCATCAGTCGCAGCAGCTTCATGGCCATGTAGGGCACCGGGACCGCGCCGGACACCCAGTTATGTACAGATCTGGTGCTGACCTGCAAAAGTTGCGCGACCTCGTGGGCGTTGAAGCCCAGCGAGGCATACAGCGCCCGGAAGCGCAGGCCTTGCTCCATGCGGGTTTGCCTGCTGCTGGCGGGCTTGCGATGCTGGGGTCTGGGTACCACCTTGATATTCCAGATGCTGTAGTAAGGGATTGCTGTTGCTTTTTCTAATAACTCTGAAAATGGCCGAATCCGAACAACAATCTGTTGCGAATTAATCTCTGGCTTCTGCGTTGCATTTCAAAAGCAACAAAGGAACTGGCAAAGGTGAGGTTTGCGCCTCTTCGTGTTTCGCCTGTTGCTTTTGGGGTGTTGGGGCGCTCTCCTGCATTACAAATACATGCGGAGTGGGCAGGGGATATTTGCAGGATGTCTATGAGCCAACCGACTCGACGAGCGCCCGAGCCCAGCGCAAATCACCTCTCCTTCGGGCAGCTGGGTGAGACCATCCGCCAACCGTGGTGCTGATGCAGTAGGTGGCCAGCAGGCCTTACAGCCGGGCTTCTCGTTGACGAACAACGCCGCTCAAGTCGGGCGCATGCGGTCGTGCGCTGGCCGGCTGCGGGATCACCAGGATCACACCAGCTGACGAACTGAAGCCGGCAACGTACTTGAACCGCATGCGATTGGACGTAGCATTCACCATTTCCAGGGTGTCGTCGGTCGGCCGACGCAGTGGCGGCACCACACAGAGGGATCGCCTGGGCTTGGTGTTGTGGTAGGGCAAGGGGAGCGCGAACACCTGCAACTCGTGATCGCTTGCGCCGCAAAGTCTCTCACTGTCTCGATCGAGAGGTCGAGCCGGTGCTCCGGTTTGCCAAACGAGCGCGTGCAGGCTATCAGCTGCTTCGGGCTGGGTGCAATACCAAATAGACGTACGGCTGACCCTGCAGTACATCATCTAGGTCTTGCGCCAGCAGGGCTGGCCAGATTGAGCACCATGGGTAATCCTCGATCACCTCGTGGTGATCCTCAAAGAGCTCGTACTCGCGGCCAATGCGGGAAACCACCTCAGATGACCAAAGCAGTACATCGTGAAAAAAATGTGCAAAGAATGATATTTTTATGATAAAAATACGATATCTTAAACGCTGGAGTACATCATGGGCAGACCGTTGGGAAGCAAGAACAAGACCCCTGCCGAGCTAAAGCTCGAAGGCAAGATCAAAATCAAGAAGGCTGAGCTTAAAGAACTTGGGGTATACGGATTTAATGGTTGATGGGGCACCTTCACCCCACCAACCTGATACCACCCTCAGATGGTTGATAGATTGACCCCGTAGTTGAGTTCCTCTGCGAAGTCCGGCAGTCCGTAACCGATGGTGTAGAACGGAGAGACCTTCGCAGTCGGGGCCTTCTTCTTGTGCTTCGTGGTGTAGAGCATTCGTGCCCGCATCACCTCGAACGAGTAACCACGCCCTTCACGGTTCTTGTCCTTGGCCAGTCGGTTGATGGACTCCGTGTAAGCGTTGGTGACGGGCATGTCCGTCTCGAAGTAGGTCATGATCTCTTCGCGCCAGTTGCCCACTGCCCTGACCAGATCGCTCCAGACTTCCTTCTGGCCCTTTGGAATGGTGGCTATCCAGTCATCCAGGGCGGCTTCTGCCTGTGGCCGGGTGGTGGCGTTCCAGATGCCGTAGAAGCGTTCCTTGTGCTCGTAGGCGGCCAGCAGTTGCGGGAATGCGCCTGTCCAGGTCTCCATGATGAGTCGCTCCCGGTCTGAGACTTCGTGAGCGCGTTTCAGCAGGATTTTCCGGTCTCCTTTGAGGGTTCGGCTCTGGGAGGGTTTCAGCTCCTTTCTGAGGCCCTTGCGCACCTTCTCCAAGGCATCGTTGGCCATGCGCACCACATGGAACTTATCGACCACGATACGGGCCTGTGGCAGCACCGCCTTGACCGCTGCCCGGTAGGGGTTCCACATGTCCATGCTGACGATCTCGACCTTCTGCCGGTCTTTCAGCTTCATCAGGTAGTTGGTCACCACGTCCTGACGGCGGGTGGCCAGCAGGTCGAGCAGGGTTCGCTCCTCGATGTTGGTCAGGATGCAGCGGTAGCGCTTGTTCAGGTACAGCTCGTCGATGCCCAGAATGCGGGGCGTCTCGAAGCGGTGCCAGCGCCCCAGAAACTCGGCGCGGGCGTTGAAGATGTCACGTACCGTCTTCTCGTCCAAGCCGGTCTGTGCCGCCACAAAGGTGTAGGGGTGGTTGAAGGATTCCTTCTCCACGTATTCATGCAGCCGCAGCGTCATGCGGAAGCCGTCCACCATCTCCGGTAGCTGGGGCCTGAAGGTGGTCTTGCAGGCCCGGCAGGTGTACCGGCGGCGGACCACCCAGAGGGTGACCCGCTTGCCGTGGATGGGCAGATCACGATAGGGAACATCACGCTTGCCGAACCGCACGAACTCACCCTGCACGCCGCATTCCTCGCAGGCGATGGGATCGGGCGCGTCCACCTGGAAGTGCATTTCGTCGTCGGTGGATTTGCAGCCCAGCACCTGGTACTCAGGCAGGTGCAGGATGTTGTCGGGCATTTCGGTCATGCGGCGTGCTCCTTACGGCTGGCGAGTGTCACGTTGGTGAGCTTCACCTACCTCTCCTCTCTTGCAAACAAGCATACTACCCCCTAGTATTTATATACTACCCTCCAGTATAGTTTTTGGGCCACTAAAGAGACGACTGCATGCACACGATCAAAGACAAAGCGAAGCTATTAACCCGCGTTCGGCGCATTCAGGGGCAGACGGCCGCACTGGAAAGGCAGCTTGACGAGGAGGGCGACTGCACGGCCGTGCTGCAACAGATCGCCGCGATTCGTGGGGCGGTGAATGGACTGATGGCAGCCATCATTGAGGGGCACTTGACTGATCACGTCGTCAGGGAACCCGAGTTGGAGCAGCGGCAACAAGACTTGGAAGCGGTGCTGCAGGTCATCAAGTCCTACCTCAAGTAGAACATCACGAGCTACAGCGTGGGTACCCTAGCTGTAAGAGGCGAACTTTGGCAGTGATTTAATATCCGCGCCCCTGAAGTTCTTGCGGAACCGGAGCTGTTAGCAGGGCTTCGCCATCAATCGCCACCACTTTCATTGGTCTTGCTGACCATAATTTTTATCAACTCGGAGTATTACAGTATGCATGGTCACAGGCTCGAAGAATGGCAACACAATCATGTTTTTGGTCAAGATCGTAAAAAATCCGGTGAAATACGCTCACTGATCGTCGTCGCTCTAACTGTCGTCATGATGGTTTGGGAAATTCTGGCCGGTGTCTTATACGGTTCGATGGCCCTCCTGGCCGATGGCCTTCATATGGGCTCTCATGCTGTCGCTCTGGGTATTGCAGCCTTCGCCTATGCATACGCTCGCCGCAACGCAGGCAATACACAGTTCTCATTTGGCACCGGGAAGGTCAATGCGCTAGGCGGGTTCACCGGCGCGGTCCTGCTGGCAGGCTTCGCCCTGTATATGGTGATCGAAAGCATCGACCGCTTCATCCACCCGGTAGAAATTTCGTTCAATGGAGCTATTTTCGTCGCCGTCATCGGCTTGATCGTCAATGGAGTATCGGCCTGGATACTGGGCGGGGAAGACCACGACCACGGGCATGGGCATGGGCATGGGCATGGGCATGGGCATGGGCATGGGCATGGGCATCATGATCATAACCGTCGAGCTGCCTACTTCCACGTACTCGCCGATGCCTTAACTTCTGTATTGGCGATTGCTGCCTTGCTGGCCGGAAAGTATGCGGGCTGGGACTGGATGGACCCGATCATGGGTATCGTCGGCGCGTTACTTATCACTCGCTGGTCATGGCATCTGTTGAAAGACACCTCCCGCGTGCTGCTTGATCAACAGCGCAGTGACTTGGAGCACGACGTCAGACATGCCATTGAGAGTGACGATGCACGAATCAGCGATCTGCACCTCTGGGCCATTGGTCCGAATATTCACGCCGCCATCGTCTCGGTCGTGTCGCATGACCCGGAGGCGCCTGCCGTCTACAAGCAGCGTATCCAGGCTCAGTGCCCGTCATTAGTACACATTACAGTCGAGCCACAGCGCTGTCTCACTGGTCCGGAGAATACCGGCTCCAGGATACGATGAGCTGATTGAGCGGGCTGGGCCGAAATAGTCGGTTTTGGTACGGGCGAGGGAGTTGCTCTGCATTCAGCTTGGCCTCGCCCTCTCTCCAAGCCATGTAAGTGTCATTGTCCATACACGTTCCAGGCTTTGTAGGTACCTTAATGGCCTGAGTGACATATCAACCAAGGAATCCGATGAAGTGGGGAGTTGTTACCTCCCCATGATACCCAGAGATCAACCAGATATTCCGGATACCCGTTTTTTTCGAGCCGCATCAAAGTGGCTCTCACGAAGTGAAATGCAGTGTTCCAGCGGTTCAGTGTCGATCCGTTCGGGTTTGGAACATTCCTCAGCTTGATGAAGAAGGACTCCAGGAGGTTGCCGAGCTTGTCCAAGTCCATGTCACTGAGGGCATCGTCAAGGCTCCCGCCCAGCTCCTCGACGTGTACATACAGCGCGTTGATATGCGCTAGTTTTTGGTTCAAGGTTGAAGGCGCTAGATCTGAGCCTTCGAACATCGACCAAGTGCTTGCCCAGAACCTGGGCACGGAGTTCTCGTCGACCAGAGTTGGTCCGAGTGGTGTTTGTCTTAGGAGCATCGAAAAGCAACAGCTTTACTACATAGTTTCACTATGATGTTGCATATGTTGACTAAATAAAGCAACCCCCTTCTATACTACTCTTTAATTCCACAATGTATATTATGTAAAGTATCAAAAGCGGAATCACCAACAGCCAGGCGCAGAACTTGCTGTGAACCCTCTCAGTGGTACGGGCAAACACCAGCCCGACTGGACCGGGAATTGGACTGCCCAGACCTACAATCAAACTCCTTGGCAGGAGTCCAATCCTGTCTCATCTTTTTCATCGAGGAACTTCATGAAGCATCTGATTCTGACCGCGGGCCTGATCGGTACCGTTGCGCTGGTGGGTTGTGGCAAGAAGGAAGAACCGGCGCCGGCCCCTGCCGCCGAACCGGCTGCCGCTGCGGCGCCCGCGGCACCGGCCGAGCTGCCTGAGCTGAAGGTAGCGATCGATCCGACCTACGAGCCCTTCACGTTCAAGACCGCCGATGGCAAGCCGACCGGCTTCGATGTGGACATCGCCGAAGCGCTGTGCAACGAGATCAAGCGCAAATGCGTGTATGTCGAACAGGTCTGGGACAGCATGATCCCGGGTCTGCAGGCCAAGAAGTACGACGCGATCATCAGCTCGATGACGATCAACGAAGAGCGCAAGCAGGTCGTGGACTTCACCGACCGCTACTACAAGACGCCCAGCCGCATCGTGACCAAGGCTGACACCAACTTCACCGACCTGGCATCGCTCAAGGGCAAGAAGATTGGCGTGCTCAAGGGCTCCACCCAGGAAAAGTACGCCATGGCCGAACTCAAGCCGGCCGGCGCCACGGTGACGCCGTACGCCGCGCAGGATCAGGTGTACCTGGACATCAAGTCCGGCCGCCTGGACGGCACCGTGGCCGACGCGGTGGAAGTGACCGCTGGTTTCCTGAGCAAGCCCGAGGGCCAGGGCTATGCCTTCGTCGGCCCCGAAATCAGCGACGCCAAGTACATCGGTGATGGCGTGGGCGTGGCGCTGCGCAAGGAAGACACCGCACTCAAGGACGAGTTGAACGCCGCCATCAAGGCCATCCGTGCCAACGGCGTCTACGACACGGTGGCCAAGAAGTACTTCACCTTCGACGTGTACGGCCAGTAAGGCGTCTGCGGTTTGTCCGGTTACTACGCATCGATCCTGCAGGGCGCCCTCCTCACGGTGGGCGTCTCGCTGGCAGCCCTGGCGGTCTCCATCGTGCTGGGGTTGCTGGGCGCTGCGGCCAAGCTGTCCGGACGGCCGCCGCTGGTGGCCCTGGCCACCGTCTACACCACGCTGATCCGGGGCATTCCCGAGCTCGTGCTGATGCTGCTGATCTTCTACGGCGGCACCATCGGCCTGAACCACCTGCTGACCCTGATGGGCAGCAAGGCCTCGGTGGACATCAACCCCTTTGTGGCGGGGGTGCTCACCATCGGCTTCATCTATGGCGCCTACATGACCGAAACGTTCCGCGGCGCCATCCTCTCGATTCCCAAAGGCCAGGCCGAAGCGGCATGGGCCTTCGGCATGGGCTCCCTGCGCACCTTCCTGCGCATCACGCTGCCCCAGATGGTGCGCTACGCCCTGCCCGGCTTCACCAACAACTGGCTGGTGCTGATCAAGGCCACGGCGCTGGTGAGCCTGATCGGGCTGCAGGACATGACCTATCTGGCGCTGCAGGCGGGTGCCGCGACGCGCGAACCGTTCAACTTCCACCTGTTCACGGCCGCGCTGTTCCTGCTCTACACCTCGCTGTCGCTGTGGGCGTTGCGGGCCCTGAACCGCCGCTACAGCCTCGGCGTCAAGCGCGGGCAGGTCTGATCCATGCGTTGGGACATCATTTTCCAACCGGGCAACCTGGCCCTGTACGGTGATGGTCTGATCACCACGCTCAGCCTGCTGGGCGCTTCGCTGGTGGTCGGCGCTGTGCTGGCTCTGCTGTGCGCGCTGGCGCTGACCAGTTCCATCGCGCCGTTGCGCTGGGTGGCCGGTGCCTACACCTTCGTCATCCGCGGCACGCCGCTGCTGATCCAGCTCTACCTGATCTATTACGGCCTGGGGCAGTTCGAATGGCTGCAGGCGCGCTGGAACGAGGTCTGGCCCTGGATCTATTTCAAGGACGCCTTCTTCTGCGCCCTGCTCGCCTTCAGCCTGAACACCGCCGGCTACACCGCCGAGATGCTGGCCGGCGCGATCCGGGAAACCAGCGCGGGCGAAATCGAAGCCGCCCAGGCCATGGGCATGACCCGCGGCCAGGCCATGCGACGCATCGTGCTGCCCAGCGCCCTGCGCCGCACTCTGCCTGCCTACAGCAACGAGGTGGTCATGATGCTGCACGCGACCAGCCTGGCCAGCGCCGTGCCGGCCATGCTCGACGTCACGTCGGCCGCCAGCCGCATCTATTCCACCTTCTACCTGCCGTTCGAGGCCTACCTGTTCGCGGCCTGCATCTACCTGTTGATCACGTTCTCGCTCGTGGGCCTGTTCCGGCTGGCGGAGCGGCGCTTCCTCGCCCATCTGGCGCCGCGCACCCACTGAGACCCGCATGCAGCGTACCGAACACCCCCTGCTCAGCCCCAGTCTGGGCGTGCAGAAAACCCTGGTGAGCTTCGGCTACGGGCCCGAGGGCGCGTCGCCCAAGGTCTACATCCAGGCCAGCCTGCATGCGGAAGAGCTGCCGGGCATGCTGGTTGCCCACCACCTGCGCGCGCTGCTCGACCAGGCCGAAGCCGACGGACGCCTTCAGGGCCGCGTGGTGCTGGTGCCCGCTGCCAACCCGATCGGGCTGGCCCAGCGCCTGGACCACCATGCGCAGGGCCGCTTCGAGTTCGAATCGTCCGAAAACTTCAACCGCGGCTACCCCGATCTGGCCGAAGCCGTGTGGCCAGCGATCCAGGACCGCCTGGGAGCCGATGCGTCAGCCAATGTGCGCGCGGTGCGTGAAGCGGTCGGGCACTGGCTGAACGCCTGGCAGGCACCGACCGAACTGCAAAGCCTGCGGCGGCAGTTGCTGCTGCTCTCGCACGATGCCGACGTGGTGCTGGACCTGCATTGCGACGCCGAAGCGGTCATGCACCTCTACAGCGAAGCCGCCTGCTGGCCACCTTTGGCCCCGCTGGCCGCCTGGCTCGGTTGCCAGGCCGTGCTGCTGGCCCGCGAGTCGGGCGGTGGTCCGTTCGACGAACGCCTGTCCGGCCTGTGGTGGCGCCTGGCCGAACGCCTGGCCGAGGCCCCAAACCCCGCGCCCCTGCCCCAGGGCTGTGCCAGCGCCACGGTCGAATTGCGGGGCGAAGCCGAGGTGCGGCACGACCTGGCCGCGCAGGACGCCTTGGCCATCGCCCATTACCTGACCCACCTGGGCGTGCTCCGGGCCCCCACGGGGCAAACACGCGCCGAACCGCCGCCGTTGCCCTGCGAGCCCACGCCGCTGGCCGGCTCGCAGACCCTGCGTGCGCCCCTGCCCGGCCTGCTGGTGCCAACCGTTCGCCCCGGCACACGCGTGTCGATCGGTGACGTGGTGGCCGAGGTGATCGACCCCACCGCGCCCGGTGCCTCGCGCGTGCACCCGGTCAAGGCGGGCGTCGACGGTGTGCTCTACGCGGCCGTCAAAGACCGTTATGTGGTCGCCGGCGGTGAAATCGGCAAGATCGCCGGCGCCACCCCTTTCCGTACCGGCGATCTGCTGGGATTCTGAACCTCTGCCCGAGCCTCCGTGCCCATGAACGACGCCGCCCCCACCGACAACGCCTCCGCCAAAGGCGGTCCGTCTGCCGTGCTGCTCGACGTGCAGGACATCCACAAGCGCTTCGGTCCCAACGAAGTGCTCAAAGGCGTGTCGCTGCAGGCGCGCGCTGGCGACGTGATCAGCCTGATCGGCAGCTCCGGCTCGGGCAAGAGCACGCTGCTGCGCTGCATCAACCTGCTCGAAAAACCCAACAGCGGCCGCATCGCGCTGTCGGGCGAGGAGCTGCAGCTCAAGCCGGACCGCCATGGTGAACTGCAGGCGGTGCATGCCGCCCAGTTGCAGCGCCTGCGCACGCGCCTGGCCATGGTGTTCCAGCACTTCAACCTGTGGGCCCACATGACGGTGCTGCAGAACATCATCGAAGCGCCCGTGCACGTGTTGGGCGTGCCCAAGGACCAGGCCGTGGCCACGGCGCGCAAATACCTGGAGCGCGTGGGCCTGCGCGGTGTGGAAGACCGCTATCCGGCCCACATGAGCGGCGGCCAGCAGCAGCGCGTGGCCATTGCGCGTGCGCTGGCGGTGGAGCCGGCGGTGATGCTGTTCGACGAACCCACCAGCGCGCTCGACCCGGAGCTGGTGGGCGAAGTGCTGCGCGTGATGAAGCTGCTGGCCGAAGAAGGCCGCACCATGCTGGTGGTGACCCATGAAATGGGCTTCGCGCGGGAGGTGTCCAACCACGTGATCTTCCTGCACCAGGGGCGCATCGAAGAACAGGGGCAGCCACGCGAAGTGCTGGCGCGCCCACGCAGCGAGCGGCTGGCCCAGTTCCTCTCCGGCAACCTCAAGTGAGCCGCGCCTAAGCACCGAACTGGCGGGTTTGGCGGCCGTTGTTGCGGCGCTTCGCGCCCCGGCTTTTCGTCGACCATTGCCGCGTGGCCCCGCGTTGTGGGGAACCGTTCGACGAAAGGAACCGCCTCATGAGCACAACGAGCAGCAACGCCCAGAACCTCTGGGCCCAGTCCCTGCTGAATCTGGCCCCCAACCTGACCTCGCAACTGCAGGGTAAGGTGATGAAAAAAGCTGATCTGGACGGCAGCGGCGCCATCGACGCCAGCGAATTCCAGGCCGCGCTGGACAAGGTGGCCACCAAGTTCGGTCTGCCCGTTTCCGGCGACGCCAACACCCTTTTTCAGCAGGCGGATACCGATGGCGATGCCCTGCTCTCGGGCGCCGAAATGACGCAGGCCCTGCTGGGCCTGCTCGCCCCCGCGAGCAGCGGGACGCAGGCCTTCGTGCAATCGCGCGGCGACGAGGCCCGTTTTGCCGAACTCGATACCGACGGCGACGGGGTCATCTCCAAGGCCGAATTCGGCATCGGCAACGCGGAAGCCGGCGTGGTCACCACCACCACGACCACCACCGTGACCACGGTACAGTCCACCGCAGACGGCGACACGGCCACGGCCAGCACCGAACCGGGCGCGGTCACATCCCGCCTGCAGGAGCTCGTCGCCGGGCTCGATACCGACAACGATGGCCAGATCAGCGGCCAGGAACTGACGGCCTTCATTGCCCAGCTGTCCAGCCAGCTCGAGCTGGCTTCGCGGCTGTACAACCAGAACCCCAGCGGCAGCGGTAACGCCACGGCGTGACGGCAGCCCTGCAGACGCAGTCGCTCAGGCGTCCAGCGGCCCCCGGCCCAGCACCATCGAACCATCGACCAGGCGGAAACTGATGGTCGGGGTGCTGTAGTCGGTGAATGGCGCCCCCATGGCGATTTCGCCGTCGCTGTGCAACAGGCATTCCTGCCGCCGCAGCGACAGGATGTGGTCGTTGCCCGCAAAGCGCACCCAGGTGCCGTAGCTGGAAATGTCTTCCAGCACATAGTTGCCCGAACGGATGTCGATCGTCGCGTGCATGCGCGAAACACGCGGATCGGCCACCACGAAATCCGCCTCCGGCGCGCGCCCGATGCGCACCGGCAGGTCGGTCAGGTTGAACGACAGACTGGCATCCAGCCAGCCTAGCTCGATCCCCCCGAACACCGACTCACGCTGCTTGGCTACCGCGTGCAGGTCGGCCGGCAGGGTGAGAAATTCGGAACCCATTTCCGTCTGCCATTCCACCCGGAAGACTTCGCAGGGCTCGGCCCGCCCCTTGATGCGCATGGGGCCCAGGCTGCGGCTGCGCACGCCGGAGCGTGCGCCGAGCTTGCGGATCACCGAATCGGTGGCCAGGATCTGTTCAGGGCCGGCCAGGTCGCTCAGGCGGGACGCCACGTTCACCGCGTCGCCGAAACAATCGCCATCGACCACCACAACCTGGCCCCGGGCCAGGCCGATCTGCATCAGCAGCTTGAGCCGATCAGGCCACTGCAGCACGCGCTGCGCGTGTTCCTGCTGGATGCGACTGACGCATTCGATGGCCTGGCGGTTATTGGCAAAGGACATGAGCACGCCGTCACCCAGCATCTTGACCACCTGGCCGCCATGTTCGATGGCCAGGCTGCCCACCCACTGGGTGAGCTTGGTCACCGCCCGGGCCGCGCGATCGTTGCCCAGCGTCTCATAGACCGACACGCTGCCGGTCAGGTCCACAAAAGCGATCGTGAGTTCAGCCATGGGGCGGTGGGTTCCCAACCATTAGATCACGGCCAAGGCCGGTCGCAGCGCCAACGGGAAGCCGCGACAGAAACAGGATATGCGTGTTTTTTTTCACACCGTTTTCAGGCACCCAAGCCTGCGCCCAGCGAAGACGGCCCACTGATCCGCTCCGTCGATCAGGGTTGGGCCAAAGGTTTTACCTGCGAGCCTTCCAGGGGGCGCCGGCCACACAAGCTTCGATCAAAGGTATTCAAAAATTGAAGGCTCCATCTTAAAGAAACCGTGTAACTCGATGATTTGGCTGTTGTTTTTTTATCGGTAGAAGGGCGCTCCCTGTACCGGGACAGCCAGCGTGGGCTTATTCTTTGCTTAACCGGCCTGACAAGAACCTGAGACGTCGTTGAGGCACAGAACCATGCGTTGGACCAAACCCGGTATTCGAAACACCATTTCTGCCCTGCTGGGAGGGGACGAAAGAAAGACTTCGCCCGAAGCCCTGGAGCCCGTGCGGCAAGCCATGCTGAGGGCGCTGGGCGAAGACGGCGCCCAGCTCAACCCGCAGTTGCACCGGCGCCTGCAGTACCTGCACGACGCTCACGCACTTTGGTACGCGCGCGCCGAAATGGTGGCCGTGCTGAGTCGCCTGCACGGCGAGGCGGTTGCGGTCGGCACGGTGCGCCAGCTCACACCCGTGTTCCACGGCCTGATCCCCCGCAGCCTGATCGACGCCTGCCGCCTGCATCGCTGAGGCCGGCGGCATGCCTCACCCGGGTGCCGGGTGCCCTCAGCCCCAGAAGATCAGCGCGTCGCGCCCTTCCACCAGCAGATCCACCGGCTGCCCGACCGGCAGCAGCACCTTGGTGGGCACATGGCCGAACGGCAGGCCCGTGAGCACGGGCACTTTCAGGCGCGAACGCAGCCAGTCCACCACCGTCTGCAACTTGAAGCCACGGTCGTGCGGTACCGGCTTGTAGCGGTTGAAACTGCCGAGCAGCACCGCCTTCTGGCGGCCCAGAATGCCCGCCTCCAGCAACTGGGTCAGTTGCCGTTCGATGCGGTAGGGATGTTCGTTCACGTCCTCCAGAAACAGCACGCCATTGCGCACCGCCGGCAGCCAGGGCGTGCCGACCAGCGAGCACAGCACCGACAGGTTCCCCCCCCAGAGCGTGGCCTTGCGGATGTGCAGGGAAGGCCCCTCTTCCGCGTCGGTCGGGGTGGCGGCCCTGGCGGGAAGGCGACGGGCCAGCGCGGGCAGGTCGCGCACCGGCAGTCGCCAGCCGCTGCCTTCGCCGTGGCCGTCGAGCAGGTCGTCGAAGCAGGCCAGCATGATGTCGTCGGGTGTTTCGGCCCCGAAGTCTTCGCCCAGCGCCGGACCGGCCCAGGTGGTGGTCCCTGTCTTGGCGAGCACGGCGCATTGCAGGGCCGTGAAGTCGCTCAGACCGACGAATTGTGTGCCCTTGTCGACCGCCCGCGCGATCTGGCGGTACGGCAGCGTGGGGAGGATGCGCGTGAGGCCGTAACCCCCGCGCGTGATCAGGGCCACGTCGGCGCCGCTGGCGGCTGCGCGCGTGATCGCCGCGACCCGGGTCTCGTCATCGCCGGCGAAACGCATGTGGCTGCGCAGCGCGTCGGGATCGATCTCGACCTCGTGGCCGAGCCGCTTGAGCAGGGCGACGCCGCGCCGGAAGGCCGCTTTGTCGCGCACGGCGCTGGAAGGGGAATACAGATAGATGTGGCTCATGGTCAGGAAAGGGAAAAAAATTCGATGGCGGCTTGGGCAATGCGTTCCCCGTGCTCCTGCACGAAATGCCCCGCCTCGGGCAGCAGCAGCGGTTCGCCCGCGCCGCGGATTCGGGTGCCCAGGGCGCGCATCACCTGTTCGCCCAGCACCGGATCCTGCTGGCCGATGGCCAGCAAGGTCTGCCCCTGCCAGGTTTCGTGCCAGAACGTGCGGGCGCGGCGCGCGACCGCAGCCCCTTCGTCATCGGGGTGCTCGGGCACCAGCCGGGGAAAAGCGCGCAAGGCGGCGCGGTGCCCGCGGTCGGGAAACGGGGCCATGTAGGCCGCACATTCGGCCGCCGACAGATGGGGATTGCCGCGCGCGAAGAGCCGGGCGACGTCGAAGTCGGGCTTCTGCGCGCACATGTCCCGCCAGGCCAGGAAACCCGGTGACAGCGGTTCGTCCCCGGTGGCCAGCAGGGTGTTCATCGCCAGCAATCCGGCGTAGCGCTCGGGTGCTTCCATGGGCAAGGTCAGCCCCAGGATGCCGCCCCAGTCCTGGACCACCAGCACCACGTGCCGCAGGTCCAGCCGCGCCACCAGTTCCAGAAGCACCTGCCGGTGCCAGCCCACTTGGTGGGCATCCTCGCGCTTGGGCTTGTCGCTCTTGCCGAAGCCGATGAGATCGGGCGCCACCACCCGGTCGCCGGCCGCCAGGAAGCGCGGGATCATCTTGCGGTAGAGATAGCTCCAGGCCGGGTTGCCGTGCAGGCACAGCCAGGTGCGGCGGGCATCGGCCGGCCCCTCATCCAGGTAATGCAGGCGCAGGCCATCCAGCGTGGGCAGGTCGCTCAGGTAGTGCGGGGCCCAGGGGTAATCGGGAAGGTCGGCAAACCGCGCTTCGGGCGTGCGCAGGGCGTCTTCGCGCACCGGCTGGGCCTGCTGGCGCCGCGTTTCGCGTCGCTGGCGGAAAAACGCGCTGAGGGCCAGACCGCATTCGTCGGCCAGCACCCCGCCCTGCACCGCCGTCTGGTGGTTGAGCGCGGGCTGCTCGAACAGGTTGACCACCGAACCGGCGGCGCCGGTTTTGGGGTCGGGCGCCCCGAAAACCACCCGCCGCAGTCGCGCGTGCAGCATGGCGCCGGTGCACATGGCGCAAGGCTCCAGGGTGACAAAGAGCTCGCAATCGTCGAGCCGGTAATTGCCCAGCGCGTGGGCGCCGGCGCGCAAGGCGGTGATTTCGGCATGCGCCGTCGGGTCGGCATCGCCGATCGGCGCATTGCGCCCGGTGGCGATCACCCGCCCCTGCCGCACCAGGACCGCCCCCACGGGCACTTCGCCCGCGCGAGACGCCATCTCGGCCTGTTTCAGGGCCAGGCGCATGAAGTCGGCGTCGGTCATTGCGGGTGGGGTCATGCCCCGACTGTAGCGGCTGCACAGAGGGCCTTCAGCCCCGTCCACGCAAACCCGTCGGGAGGAAGGCCGCACCCGGCGCCAACCCGGTGTTTCAGCAACGATGCATGCCGTGCACCGGGACCGGGAAACGGCCGGCAGCGTGCACCAGGCTGGCACGCCGCCGGCGGGGCAAAGCCCGCTCAGCTCAGATCAGCGGCACGCCGGTCTTGCTCTGGATTTCCTCGCGGGTCACGCCGTCGGCCAGTTCCACCAGCTTCAGGCCTTCGGGCGTCACGTCCATCACGCCCAGGTCGGTGATGATGCGGTCGACCACGCCCTTGCCGGTGAGCGGCAGCGTGCATTCGGGCAGGATCTTCATGTCCGTCGTGCCGTCCTTCTTCTTGGCCACGTGCTCCATCAGCACGATCACGCGCTTGACGCCGGCCACCAAGTCCATGGCACCGCCCATGCCCTTGACCATCTTGCCGGGGATCATCCAGTTGGCCAGGTCGCCGCTGGCCGTGACCTGCATGGCGCCCAGAATGGACAGGTTGATCTTGCCGCCGCGGATCATGGCGAACGACTGGTCGGAGCCGAAGATGGACGAGCCCTTGAGCGTGGTCACCGTCTGCTTGCCGGCGTTGATCAGATCGGGGTTGACCTCGTCGTCGTACGGGAACGGGCCGATGCCCAGCATGCCGTTTTCGGATTGCAGCCACACCTCCTTGTCGCCGGTGTGGTTGGCCACCAGCGTCGGGATGCCGATGCCGAGGTTCACGTAGAAGCCGTCTTCCAGCTCTTGGGCCGCGCGCGCGGCCATCTGGTCTTGGGTCCAGGGCATGGTGTTCTCCTTACGTGCGTTCGCGGGTGGTGCGCTTTTCGATGCGCTTTTCGGGGCTCGGGTTGTGCACGATGCGGTGCACATAGATACCCGGCAGGTGGATGTCGTCGGGGGCGATCTCGCCCACTTCCACGATGCGCTCCACCTCCACGATGCAGACCTTGCCTGCGGTGGCGGCGGCCGGGTTGAAGTTGCGCGCCGTCAGGTTGAAGCGCAGGTTGCCGCTCTTGTCGGCCACGTCGGCCTTGACCAGCGCCACCTCGGGCACCAGCGAGCGTTCCATCACGTAGGTCTCGCCGTCGAATTCGCGCAGTTCCTTGCCCTCGGCCACCAGGGTGCCGACACCGGTCTTGGTGAAGAAGGCGGGAATGCCGGCGCCGCCAGCGCGCAGCTTTTCGGCCAGCGTGCCCTGGGGCGTGAATTCCAATTCCAGTTCGCCGGCCAGGTATTGGCGCTCGAACTCCTTGTTCTCGCCGACGTAGCTGGCGATCATCTTCTTGATCTGGCGGGTTTCCAGCAGCTTGCCCAGGCCGAAACCGTCGACGCCGGCGTTGTTGGAAATCACGGTCAGGTTCTGGACGCCAGCATCCTTGAGGGCGTCGATCAGGGCTTCGGGAATGCCGCACAGGCCGAAACCGCCCACGGCGATGAGCTGGCCGTCGGCCACGACGCCCTGGAGGGCATCGGCCGCGCTGGGATAGATCTTGTTCACTTCGTCGGGCTCCAGTGAGGGTGAGGGATCAACAAGGTCTGCAACGATACTACGTAACTACGTACGTAGTATTTCGTAAAGGAAAACACGCCCTGCCCGGCGATCTGTCCGGGGCCGGGAACGGGCACCGATCATGGAAAGCATCGACTACCGCCTCGCTTTCGAGCAGGCTCCGGTGGGCCTGGCGCTGTCGCGCCAGCGCACCATTCTCAACTGCAACCAGGCGCTGTGCGAGATGTTCGGCGTCACGCGCGACCAGCTCGTGGGCCAGAGCTTCCTGATCCTGTACCCGAGCGTGAGCGAATACGAACGCACGGGCACGCGCATCGCGCATTCGCTCAACAGCAACGGCACCTACGCCGATGACCGGATCATGAAGCGCGTGGACGGGCGCTTCAAGGGCGAGACCTTCTGGTGCCACGTGACCGGCCGCGCTCTGCGGCCGGAGGCGCCGCACGAAGCCGGCATCTGGTGCTTCGAAGACCTGAGTGCGCGGCGCACCGTCAGGGCCGAACTGACCGGGCGCGAGCGCGAGGTGGCCGCCTTCCTGATGAAGGGCCTGACCAGCAAGGAGATCGGCCGGCAGTTGGGCATCAGCCACCGCACCGTGGAGATTTACCGGGCGCGGCTGATGCGCAAGTACCAGGCGCACAGCACGGCCGACCTGGTGCACCGCCTGCTCGAAGGCTGAGCCCAGCCCGGCGCCGGCTCACTGCGGCTGGTAGCCGCTGTCCTTGATGATCTTCGCCCAGACCTCGCGGTAAGCGACTTCGCGCTTGCCCAGCTCGGCGCCGCTCATGTAGCCGACGGTCAGGCCCATGGTGTTCAGCTTGTCCTTGACGTCGGTCTGCGCAATCACCTTCTGTACCGCGGCACCCAGCTTGTCGAGCGCCGCCCTGGGCGTGCCCGCTGGTGCAAAAAGGCCGTAGTACGGCACTTCCTCAAAGCCCTTGATGCCGACTTCGGTGAAGGTCGGCACATCGGGCAGCGCAGCCTGGCGCTGCGTGCCCATGACGGCCACCACGCGCAGCTTGCCGGCCTTGTGGTTCTCGATGAAGTCGGGCACCGAGCCGACGCCGGCCGGGATCTGGTTGCCCAGCATGTCGCCCATCATCGGCGCGCTGCCCCGGTACGGCGCTGCCACCAGGTCCAGACCGAACTGCTTGCCGATCACCTGGACCGCAAACTGCGGCGTCGAGGCCGGGGCCGGAATGCCGACGCTGGCCTTGCCACCAGCGGCCTTGACGCTGTCGACCCAGCCCTTGAAGTCCTTGGCGGGCGTGCCCCCCGACAGCGCCACCGCATTCACGAAGGTGGCAAAACCGGCCACGGGCACGAAGTCCTTGCCCGGATCGAAGCCCGGGTTCTTCATGGTCAGCGGCAGGATGGAAACGCTGTGGTCGTGGCTCAGAAACAGCGTGTGGCCGTCGGGCTGGGCGGCCTTGAGCGCCTGGGCCGCGATCTGGCCGCCGGCACCGGCCTTGTTTTCGACCACCACGCTGTGGCCCAGCTCGGCCTGCAGGCGTTCGGCCAGGATGCGGGCGATGGCATCGGTGCCGCCACCGGCCGGGAAGCCGACCAGGATGCGGGTGGTGGTGTTCTGGGCCTGGACCGGGGTCAGGCCGGCCACCGCGCTCAGGGCGAGCGCGGCCTGCAGCGAACGGATCAGAACGGAACGGCGAAGAAGGGACATGGAAGCTCCTGAATGAAAGAAGAGAAAAGGTATTTGGGATCCGGGTCAGGACGCCGCGCCGGCGGGCGGCGGCGCATCGACCACCTCGGCCGCAGTGCGGAAGGCGTCGACCGAGGCCGGCACACCGCAATAGATGGCCGCGTGCAGAAGCACTTCCTGCAGTTCGTCGACGGTGACACCGTTGTTCAGCGCCCCCCGCACATGGCCCTTGAGCTCGTGTTGCTTGCCCAGCGCTGTCAGCATGGCCACGGTGATCAGGCTGCGGGTCTTGCGGTCCAGGCCGGGCCGTTGCCACACATCGCCCCAGGCGGCGCGCGAAATGTGGTCCTGGATCGGCTGCGTGAAAGCGGTGGCCCCGGCCAGTGCCCGGTCGACATAGGCATCGCCCATGACTGCCCGGCGGGTGGCCAGGCCTTTCAGATAGGTTTCGTCCTGCAAACTGTGCTCCATGTGTCAGAGATCGATCAGCGCGAGAGGATAAGCTGACGCCAGCACACCCCGACAGGAGACAAACCATGAGTGAACCAGCGCGTTACCCCCTGCCCGATCTGAACGATCTGCCCGACGATCTCAAGACCCAGATTCTGGAGGTTCAGGCGAAAGCAGGGTTCGTGCCCAACGTGTTTCTGGCCCTGGCCCGCCGCCCGGCTGAGTGGCGGGCGTTCTTTGCCTACCACGACGCCTTGATGATGCCCGAATCGGTGGGCCGCACGTCCAGCCTGAGCAAAGGGGATCGCGAAATGATCGTGACCACCACCAGCGCGGCCAACCAGTGCCTGTACTGCGTGGTGGCCCACGGCGCCCTGCTGCGCATCTACGAGAAAAAGCCGCTGGTGGCCGATCAGGTCGCGGTCAACCACCGCAAGGCCGACATCAGTGCGCGCCAGCGCGCCATGCTCGACTTCGCCATGACGGTCTGCGAGCAGTCGCATGCCATCGAGGAGGCGGACTTCCAGGCCCTGCACGCACACGGCTTCAGCGACGAGGACGCCTGGGACATCGCCGCCATCACGGCCTTCTTCGGCCTGTCCAACCGCATGGCCAGCTTCAGCGGCATGATGCCCAACCCCGAGTTCTACCTGATGGGCCGGGTACCGAAAGCCCGATAACCGCTGCGGTCCCCATGAAAAAGGGCAGGCCTTTCGGCCTGCCCTTTTTGCACTCGGGAGCGGGAGTGAACTGGTGCTCAGCCGAAGTTCTTTTCGGCGAACGACCAGTTGACCAGCTTGTCCAGGAAGGTTTCCACGAACTTGGGACGCAGGTTGCGGTAGTCGATGTAGTAGGCGTGTTCCCACACGTCCACGGTCAGCAGCGCGGTGTCGGCGGTGGTCAGCGGGGTGCCGGCGGCACCGGTGTTGACGATGTCGACCGAACCGTCGGCCTTCTTGACCAGCCAGGTCCAGCCCGAACCGAAGTTGCCCACGGCCGACTTCACGAAGGCTTCCTTGAAAGCGGCGTAGCTGCCCCACTTGGCGTTGATGGCTGCGGCCAGGGCGCCGGTGGGCTCACCGCCGCCGTTGGGCTTCATGCAGTTCCAGAAGAAGGTGTGGTTCCAGATCTGGGCCGCGTTGTTGTAGATGCCGCCGCTGGAGGTCTTGACGATCTCTTCCAGGGTCTTGCTTTCGAACTCGGTGCCCTTTTGCAGGTTGTTGAGGTTCACCACATAGGCGTTGTGGTGCTTGCCGTGGTGGTATTCCAGGGTCTCGCGGCTGTAGTGGGGTGCCAGGTCGTCCAGGCCGTAAGGCAGCGGGGGCAAGGTGTGTTCCATGTGGGTTCCTCTTGTCGTGATCGATGGTGGGTGAATTCCTGTGGCACCGGGCGGTGGCTCGCGGCTGGGCCCGACGTGAGGCGCATTGTAGGGAAGCACGAGGCACCTGGACGGATCAGGGTTTCTCCGGTCGCACGCCCTGCACGGCCAACGCCAGTGCGCCGTCGGCCAGCGTGGCGGTGAGTGCCTGGCCGGTATGGACCTGCGCCACCTGGGTCACGGTCGCGCCGGTGCCGTCGGTCAGGTAGGCATAGCCGCGTTCCAGCACCAGGCGCGGATCGAGGTGCCCCAGCGCCACCTCCAGGCGCTGCAGGCGCGAACGGGCGCTCTCGCGCGAGCGGGCCCAGGCGGCCGGCAAAGCCACCGACAGCCGCTGCAGGCTGGCGCTCTGGCGCTGGTACTGCTGCTGCACGCCCCGCGCCAGCCGGTGCTCCAGCACCGTCAGTTGCTCCCGGTGTTCGTGCAGCCGCGCCGAGGGGCGTCCGAGCCGCTGGGCGAGGCGGTCCAGCCGTTGTGCACGCTGGTCAATCTGCCGGTAGAGCCGATCCTGCAGCGCTTCATGCAGGTATTCGAGCTCGCCCAGCCGCACCGAGCGCTCGGGCGCGCAAAGTTCGGCCGCTGCGGTGGGCGTGGGCGCCCGCAGGTCGGCCACGAAATCGGCGAGGGTGAAATCGGTTTCGTGCCCCACCCCGCTGATCACGGGCATGGGCGCTTCGGCAACGGTGCGCACCACGGCTTCGTCGTTGAACGACCAGAGGTCCTCCAGGGAACCACCACCGCGCACCAGTAGCAGCACCTCGCTCTCGCCGGTGTCGGCATGGCGCCGGTACGCGGTACGCAGCGCGGCGCAGATCTCGGCCGGCGCCTGTGCACCTTGGACCGACGCCGGGTAGATCACGACGGGCAGGTGCGGCACGCGCCGCCGCAGGGCCGTGACCACGTCGCGCAGGGCGGCAGCGCCCAGCGAAGTCACCACACCGATGCTGCGTGGCTGGGCCGGCAGCGGCCTTTTGCGGTCGGCGTCGAACAGGCCGTCGGCTTCCAGCCGGGCCTTCAGCCGCAGGAACTGCTCGAACAGGTTGCCCTGCCCCGCAGGCACCAGGCGCTCGACGATGAGCTGCAAGTCGCCGCGGGGGCCATACACGTCCAGCTTGCCATGGGCTTCCACGCGCTGGCCATCGGCCGGGGCGAAGCGCAGCGCATCGGCGGCGCGGCGGAACATGGCGCAACGCAACTGACCGCTGTCATCTTTGAGCTGGAAGTAACAATGCCCGCTGGCCGCGCGCGAGAACCCCGAAATCTCGCCGCGCACCGCCACCGGATTGAACCGCGCCGCCAGTGTGTCAGCGATGGCGCGCATCAGCGGCCCAACGCCCCACACAGGCCGCGCCGTTGCTTCAGCAGATGCCTGAAACGCTTCAGACACAGGCTTCTCCGGCACAAATGTGTCCACAAGCCGCGCCGTTGCTGGCGACGGCCCGCTCGTGCACCCTCCGCCGAGGGATTGGCAGACAGTTCGTTGATTCCAAAGCGTTTTGCACTGCTGTTTTTCTCATCGACGCAAGGAAAGGCCCGTATCTGCTGGCACTGGCAACGGGTGAGCCCAGGTTCTTCACAAAGTTATCCACAGAAAATGTGCATGAAGCGGCCTGCGGGCGGCAAGCTTCGGCAGCGAGGGCGCCAGAGGTGGCGCGGGCACTGGGCGATAATCGCCTGCGAACTTTTTGCCGCCTTGCGGCGCCGCCTGTCAGGAGCCCCTGTCTTGCTGTCCATCATACAAGCCGCTGGTTGGCCGATCTGGCCGTTGATTGCCTGCTCCATCCTCGGTCTGGCCCTCGTGATCGAGCGCTTCCTGAGCCTCAAGACGGCCAAGGTCGTGCCCGTCCCGCTGCTCGATGAAGCCATCATGGTGTCGCGCTCGGGTGTCCCCAGCGCCGAAGTGGTGTCGCAGCTCGAACAGAACTCCCTGCTGGGCGAAGTGCTGGCCAGCGGCTTCCGGGCCTTGCTGAACAACCCACGCGCCACCGAGGACGAACTGCGCTCCGGCCTCGAAGGTGCCGGTCGGCTTGCCGCCGCCAAGCTGCAGCGCTACCTGGGTGCGCTGGCGACCATCGCCTCGGCAGCGCCCCTGCTGGGCCTGCTGGGCACCGTGATCGGGATGATCGAGATTTTCGGCTCGCAAGGCGGTGATGGCGGCATGACCGGCGGCGGCAATCCGGCGCAACTGGCGCACGGCATTTCCATCGCGCTGTACAACACGGCCTTCGGGCTGATCGTGGCGATTCCCGCGCTGATCTTCTGGCGTTACTTCCGTGCCCGGGTCGACGGCTACCTGCTGTCGATGGAGGTGGCGTCGGAGCGTTTCGTGCGCCACCTGCTGACGCTGCGCAAGTAAGGAAGGCCGGCGAAGCATGAACTTCCGTCCCGGTTCGCGCGATGAACCCGAGATCAACCTGATCCCGTTCATCGACATCCTGCTGGTGGTGCTCATCTTCCTGATGCTCACCACCACCTATTCCAAGTTCACCGAACTGCAGGTGAATCTGCCGGTGGCCGACGCCCAGGCGCAGCGCGAATACCCCAAGGAAGTGATCGTGACCATCAGCAGCGATGGCCGGTATGCGATCAACCGCCAGGCGGTCGACGGCGGCGATGTGGCGCAGCTCACGCGCAGCCTGCTGCAGGCGGCCCGGGATCAGCGCGATATCGTGGTGATCATCAGTGCCGACGCCGCCGCCACGCACCAGTCGGTGGTCAACGTGATGGACGCAGCCCGGCGCGCGGGTCTGGTGCAGATCACCTTCGCGACCCAGCAATCCGGCGACGGTCGCCAGCGACGCTGATTCCCATGGCCGACGCCGACTCCCGGGCGCGGCGGCAGGCCGAATGGCTGGCCATGGCCAGCCGGCGCGGCGCCCAGGCACGCGCGCTGTGGCCGCTGTCGCTGCTCTACCGCGCTCTGGTGGCCTTGCGGCGGCAGGCCTATGTGGCCGGCTGGTCCCGCGTCCAGCGCCTGCCCGTGCCGGTCATCGTGGTCGGCAACGTGGTCGTCGGTGGCGCCGGCAAGACCCCCACCACCATCGCCCTGGTGCAGGCGTTGAAAGCCCGTGGCTGGCGCCCCGGCGTCGTCTCGCGCGGCCACGGCCGGACCGGCACCGAGGTCAGCGCGGTCGGGCCGGCAGCGTCTGCGGAACAGGTGGGCGACGAGCCGCTGCTGATCCGATCGGCCACGGAGGTACCGGTATGGGTCGGTCGCCAGCGCGCAGACGCTGGCCGCGCCCTGCTGGCCGCGCACCCCGACGTGAACGTGATCGTCTGCGACGACGGCCTGCAGCACTGGTCGCTGGGCCGCGATCTCGCCTTGGCCGTGTTCGACGACCGGGGCATCGGCAACGGCTGGCTGCTGCCGGCGGGCCTTTTGCGCGAACCCTGGCCACCGCGTGCCGGTATGGCTTTTGCGCCTGACGTCGTTTTGCACACCGGGTTGAACGCACCACCTTTGGCAGCCGGTCAGGTGGTGTTTTCCCTGCAGCGTGGCCTGATCAGCGAGGCGCGCAATGAGCAGGGCACGCACATGCCCTTGGCCCGGCTGCGTGATCGCCCGCTGGTGGCGCTCGCGGGCATCGCCCGCCCGGGTGTGTTCTTCCAGGCCTTGATTGCCGAAGGGCTGACCCTTTCTCAACAGATCGCCCTGCCCGACCACGCCGGCCCCGACGCCTACGCGCGGCTGGTGCAGTCCCACCCCGATGCCGAACTCATCTGCACCGAGAAGGATGCGGTCAAACTGTTTCCCCTGCTGGCTGGCCGCACCGGCACACTGCGTGCCTGGACCGTGCCCCTGGCCGTGACGCTGCCGCCAGCGCTGATCGATCACGTGGCTGCGCGGCTGCGCCAGACCGCGGCCCGCCAACCCGCCTGACCGACCGAGACCCTGCGCCCCCCGCGGCACTCACTATCATTGCGCCATGGATTCGAAACTGCTTGAACTGCTGGTGTGCCCCGTGACCAAGGGACCGCTGGTCTTCGACCGCGAAAAGCAGGAGCTGCTCTCGCGCAGCGCCCGCCTGGCCTACCCCGTGCGCGATGGCATTCCCATCCTGCTCGAACACGAAGCCCGCCCGCTGAGCGACGACGAAGCGGAGCGCCCCAAGCCCACGTCGCCGGCCGACCCGGCAGCATGAGCGCCCCCTTCACGGTGCTGATTCCGGCGCGGCTCGCTTCGACCCGCCTGCCGGACAAACCCCTGGCCGACATCGGCGGCGTGCCTATGGTTGTCCGGGTCGCCCAACGGGCCGCGCTGAGTGGTGCGGCACGCTGCGTCGTGGCGGCGGACGACGAACGCATCGTTCGCGCCTGCCAGGCCCATGGCGTGGCGGCCCTGCTCACGCGCACCGATCACCCGTCCGGCAGCGACCGGCTGGCCGAAGCCTGTGCCTTGCTGGATCTGGCCAACGATGCGGTGGTGGTCAATGTCCAGGGCGATGAACCCCTCATCGCGCCTGCATTGATCGATGCCGTGGCCGAGCAGCTCCGGCAACGCACCGATTGCGTGATGAGCACGGCAGCCCATGTGCTGGCCGGCATGGCCGAGTTCCTCAACCCCCATGTGGTCAAGGTGGTGCTCGACCGCCAGCACACGGCGCTGTACTTCAGCCGTGCCCCCATTCCCTGGTGGCGCGATGGCATGGCCTCGGCCGAGGGACTGACCGACAACACCCCCCTGCCCTCGCCCGCACCCTTGCGGCACGTTGGCATCTACGCTTACCGGGCCGGTTTCCTGCGCCGCTTCCCGACCCTGGAGCCCGCACCGCTGGAGCGCATCGAATCGCTGGAGCAACTGCGCGTGCTCTGGCACGGCGAGCGCATCGCGGTGCACGTGACCGAAGAAGCACCGGGCCCTGGGGTGGACACCCCGGACGACCTCGCACGCGTCCGCGCCCTGTTCGGCTGAGCCGGAAAACCGGCCCGTTCCCGCTGCACGGACCACCCCTCCGGGGCGACAGCGTGTAAGGCGACTGGGGGAAAGCCCATGCTATCCTCGACCGACTGGCCCGCCTGGCTTGTGCCCGCGCTCGGCCCCTGCTTCTTGAAACTCTGATAAAGGAAACCGATGAGACTGATTCTGTTGGGCGCCCCCGGCGCTGGCAAAGGCACACAAGCCGCTTTCATTTGCCAGAAGTACGGTATCCCGCAAATCTCCACCGGCGACATGCTGCGCGCCGCGGTCAAGGCCGGCACGCCCCTGGGTCTGCAGGCCAAGGCGGTCATGGAATCCGGTGGCCTCGTCAGCGACGACCTGATCATCAACCTGGTCAAGGAACGCATCGCCCAGCCCGACTGTGCCGGCGGTTTCCTGTTCGACGGTTTCCCCCGCACCATCCCCCAGGCCGATGCGATGAAGGCTGCAGGTGTCAAGCTCGATTACGTGCTCGAGATCGATGTGCCTTTCGATGCCATCATCGAGCGCATGAGCGGCCGGCGTTCCCATCCGGCCAGCGGCCGCACTTACCACGTCAAGTTCAACCCGCCCAAGGTGGACGGTGTGGACGACGTGACCGGCGAACCGCTGATCCAGCGCGATGACGACAAGGAAGAAACGGTCCAGAAGCGTCTGGAGGTCTACAGCGCCCAGACCCGCCCGCTGGTGGACTATTACCGCAACTGGGCACAGGCCGATGCGGCCGCGGCACCGAAGTACCGCGCCATCAGCGGTATGGGCACCGTGGAAGAGATCACCTCGCGCGCCCTGGCGGCACTGGCCCAGTAAGCCTTCTTCCCGCTCCCGCCAAGCCCGGCCTTTGCCGGGCTTTTTTTGTGGCCGCCTGTCGTCAGCGTCCGCTGCGTTCTGCAAGGAGGTCCAAGGCCAGCGCCAGACGGGCTTTGGGCGCATTGAGCGGGGCCGCGACCGGAAATGGGTTGCGATCATCCGGCATGGCCCGCCCCTGTGCGCACCGGCTCGCACGCACCACCCGCACGCCTGCGTGCTGCGCTTCCAGCAAGGCCGCCACCAGGTTGTCGTGCAGGGTCCCGTTGCCGGTGCCGGCGACCAGCAGACCCTCGGGCGCCAGCGTCAACAAGGCCCGCACCAGGTCGCCATCGGCATCGGCATGGCTGGTGAGCAGCGGCACCTTCGGCAACGCCGGTGCCGCGAGAAAAGCAGCCAGCAAGCGGGTGTCCGGTGCTTCGGGCAAGGCGAGCGGCTGAAACCAGCGGACCTGTCCCGCCTCCACGCAGCCGGCCGGTCCGGCATCGCCCGAAGAGAAGGCGTCCAGCCGGTAACTGTGCACCTTGGCCACATGCTCGGCGCGGTGAATCTGCCCGGCACAGACGGCCAGCACACCACGCGCCTGCGCATCTGCTGCCACGACCACGGCATCAAGCAAATTCTGGGGGCCGTCGGGCACCAGCGCCGTCGCCGGGCGCATGGCACAGGTCAGCACGACCGGTTTGGCTGGCTGCAGCACCCGTTGAAGCAGGTAGGCGGTTTCCTCCAGGGTGTCCGTGCCATGGGTGATGACGATGCCCGCTATGGACGGCTGCGCCATGTGCAACTCGACCGCCCGCACCAACCGCTGCCAGACCGGCAGCCCCATGTCCTTGCTGTCAACCTGGGCCACCTGTTCCAGGGCCAGCGGCCACTGTGCCAGCGCCGGCACGCCGGCGACCAGATCGCGCACCGCCACCTGTCCGGCCACGTAGGCCACGGGGTCATCGGCACCGACCGAACGCCCGGCAATGGTGCCCCCGGTGCCCAGAATCACCACCTTGCAGTCGGGCGGGACGGTCAGCAGGTCGTCTGTGTGATGGGGCACTTGCGAAACTCCTTGAACTGGGTAAAAATACAGTTACTGGATAAGAAAACAGTCACTTTGATCGGCGGTCTTCCGGCATCAGCCCGATGTCTCGCCGGTTTTCCGAAAGGTACGTCATGTTGGACCCCTTGCTCTCCTCGCCCAAGCTCACGGCCCGCCAGCAGCAGATTCTGGAGCTGATCCAGAAAGCCATTGCCAGCACCGGTGCCCCGCCGACGCGCGCAGAAATCGCGGCCGAGCTCGGCTTCAAATCGGCCAATGCGGCCGAAGAGCACTTGCAGGCCCTGGCCCGCAAAGGGGTGATCGAGCTGGTCAGCGGCACCTCCCGGGGCATCCGTCTTCGCGGGCGTGATCTGCGTTCCATCAACGAAGCCCGCGAACACCAGCTCACCCTCCCGGGCCTGGCCCAGCTGGCGCTGCCGCTGATCGGCCGGGTGGCAGCCGGCTCGCCGATTCTCGCCCAGGAGCACGTCGATCAGACCTACCACGTCGAGCGCAGCCTGTTCCAGCGCCAGCCCGACTATCTGCTGCGTGTGCGGGGCATGTCCATGCGCGACGTCGGCATCATGGATGGGGACCTGCTGGCCGTGCAGTCCACACGCGATGCGCGCAACGGCCAGATCGTCGTGGCCCGGCTGGGTGACGACGTGACGGTCAAGCGTTTCATGCGGCGCGACGACCGCATCGAACTGCACGCCGAAAATCCCGACTTCCGCACCATCGTGGTGGAGCCAGGTGAACCTTTCGAAATCGAAGGTTTGGCTGTGGGCCTGATCCGCAACAGTTTCCTGATCTGACCCTACCGGTCTTCATCGCCGGTGCAGGTGGCGGGCGGTTGCGCGGGGAGTTGACAACTCCTCGGGCACATCCCTGCGCGGGCGAACTTTTTTCAATCCTGCCTGTGTTCAACCCCTTGCCTGGAGTTTCACATGGGAATCCCTTTTGCTCGCAATACCTGGCGTGCCCCTTTGCGCCTGATCGATAGCTGGCTCGCGCTGGAGCCTGCGCCCATCGTCAGGCGCGAGCGCTCGGCCCGGATCGTGCAGCTTTTTTCACGTGCCGGCTGGCTGCATGCCAAGCCGTCCACACCTGCGGCGCCCTCCCCCCAACTCTCGAAGCAGCAGGCACTTTCCCGTTCCAACGTGCATCGCCTGGATAAGGCTCGTCGCCAGCCCTTGCTGGTGCGTCAACACGGCCAGGAAGGCCGCCTGGTGATCTCTGGCCGCATGCACGATGTCTGCACCGAACTGGACCGTCTGGTGGCACTGGAGTCGCAGCAACACGCAGTGAAAGCGGCCTGATCAGGCCAGGGCCTGGCTGCGTCAGGGGCGGGCCCACATATACAGCTTGTAGCAAGGACCGGGAAGGGCTTGCGGGCACAATAGCGTCCCATGAATATTGTGATCCTGGACGACTACCAAGACGTTGTCCGCAAGCTGCGCTGCGCCGAAAAGCTCGAACCTTATCCTGCCAAGGTCTTCACCAACACCGTCAAGGGCGTGGGACAGCTTTCCGTCCGCCTGCGTGATGCCGATGTGCTGGTGCTGATCCGCGAGCGCAGCCAGATCAGCCGGCAGCTCGTGGAGAAGCTGCCCCGGCTCAAACTCATCGCCCAAACAGGCCGCATCGGCAAGCACATCGATGTCAATGCCTGCACGGAACGGGGGGTCGCGGTTTGTGAAGGTACCAGTTCCCCCATTTCCACGGCCGAGCTGACATGGGCCTTGATCATGGCGTCCATGCGGCGCCTGCCACAGTACATCGCCAGCCTCAAGCATGGGGCGTGGCAGCAGTCCGGCCTCAAAGCGGCGTCCATGCCGAACAACTTCGGGCTCGGCATGGTGCTGCAAGGCAAAACCCTCGGTATCTGGAGCTACGGCCGCATCGGCAAACTGGTGGCCGGCTACGGCCGCGCTTTTGGCATGCGCGTGCTGGTGTGGGGGAGCGACGAGACGCGCATCCGCGCCATGGCCGATGGCCACGAAATTGCCGAAAGCCGGGAAGCTCTGTTCGAAACATCCGATGTGCTGTCGCTGCACCTGCGGCTGGGTGAAGCCAGCCAGGGCTGTGTCACGCTGGAGGATCTCTCCCGCATGAAACCGACGGCCTTGCTGGTCAACACGTCAAGGGCCGAACTCATCGAACCGGAGGCCCTGCTCACGTCGCTCAACCGTGGACGGCCTGGCATGGCTGCGGTGGATGTTTTCGAGTCGGAGCCCATTCTGCAAGGGCATGCCCTGCTGCGTCTGGAGAACTGTATCTGCACGCCGCACATCGGCTATGTCGAGCAGGACAACTACGAGCAGCTGTTCTCGGCGGCCTTCGACAACGTGGTCAATTTCATCAAAGGAACACCCACCAACATCGTCAACCCCGGCGCCCTGCAGGTTCGCCGCTGAGGTGGAGATTCCCCCCATGAAAAAAACCGCCGGAAGGCGTTTTTTTCATGGGTTCCAAGGCCCTCGTCCGGCCATTCAGGCTTTCTTGTCGTCGAGCGACTCAGGTGGGGTGAAGTCGAGCACCTCAAAATCGATGAGATTGCCTTCGGGCAGCGGATCGTGCGACGCGGGTGCGGGCGGCTTGGCCGTCGGCTCTACCGGTAAGCTGACCTCGGGCAACGACGCCTCAAACGCGGCATTTTCGGACAGCTCGTCCAGATCGACGTCCAGCCCAAGCCGGGGTGAGGCCGGCGGGACCACATCCATCGGCTGGGTTTCGCGCCCCATATTGACGGAAACGCCCCCGGTCGCAGCACCGGCCTTCAAAGGTCGGATGGCCGTGTGCTGGAAATCGCTGCCCGGGACAGACGCCACCTCCTCGCGCTTGGCGACGTCTTTGGCGATGGCGTAGAGCAGCAGCAACTCGCGATAGGCTTCAAGCCCGAACACCTCGCCCTCGCTCTCGCCGTCTTCCGACTCCCGGAAAATGGACTGCTCGATGACATCGAGTACGCGTGGCTGAGGCCACAGGGCCTGGATGCGGCTGAACGCAGCCTCATAGGTCTCCAGCCCACGGTTTTCTTCCGCGTACTGATCGAACGGCGGCGCGTCGGCGTTGAAATGCTGGTTGAAGTCTTCGCGCAGGCGGTCGTACTCCACGCGGCGCCCCAACTGGTGATACAGCCGGAACAGATCCAGATAAGCCAGCGGGCTGGGTTCAGCGCTGTCAATAAGGTGGCTGCGCAGCACGCCGATGGCCTGTTCGTGTTCGCCGAGCGAAACAAAGAAGTCGGCCTGCTGCTGCACATCGAACAGCTCTTCCGTGGCCACCGAACGCGACGCCGCCAGCATGCTGGGGGCAAACTCCTTGCGGTCCTGCGGTGCCCAACTGGCCGCGGATTGGGCGGTCAAACTCTGGTAGCCGTCGTCTGCCCCCAGATCGAGATCAAGGTCGAGCCCCGCCCCGCCCACCTTGGCCCCAAGCGTGGGCGCGACCTTGGCGCCAGCCGGCGCCACGGAGATATCGTCACCCGCTTGCGCCTCGGCCCACCAAGCCTTGTCTTTGTCCTTCTTTTTCGCAGGAGCCGGCTTCTTGTCGTCTGGCTTGCGGGCCTCGCGCACGACCATGGTCTGGCGGCGACGCAGCAACCATGCGAGCAGCAGCAAGGCCACGAGCAGCAACAGGGCCAGACCCCAGACGGCATAACGCTGCCATTGCGACTGGTCCAGCTCGGCCTGCAAGGCCTGGATGCGCGCCTTGTCCTGAGCTTCCTGCTCGCGCAAGCCTTTGGACTCGGCCTCAAGCACCGCCAGCTTCTGGGCGTCTCGCAACACATCTTCGGGCGCGGCGTTGATCGCCTTCCACAGCTGGCTGGCCGCCTGGCGCACCTCTTCCGAGCTTGCCGGTTCGCTCAGCAAGCTCAGCGAAAGGCGCAACACGGGATCACGGTCGATGGCCAGGCTCAGATCCACCGGCTCGAGCTGAAGGCGTGGTGCAGGGGCCGGTTGCTCGGGCCTGCGGACCACACTGCGCGGTGTCGCGCGAGCAGGCGCTCGGGCGGCAGTGGCCCCCGTCGCGGACGCTACCGAACCACTGCCCTGGCCCGAAGCGGTGGCCGGCGCCGTGTTCCCGGCCGCCGGTGTTCCGATGGCAGGGATCGGTGCCGCTACGGGCGGCGCCACCGGCAAGGCGCCAGACGACGATTCAGCAACCAGATCGGCGAGCAGCACATAGCGCCGCGAAAACGGCGAGGAACAGCCTGCCTGAACTTGCACCGTGACGATCGGCTCATTGACCGGCTGATTGACCTGAATGCGGATGCTCGACCCCACATCGGAGGCGCCGCCGATGGGCGTGCTGACGACGTTGCCGGGATTGATCACCGAGTCGCCGTAAAGCACCTCGGTCCGGATGCATTGCTCACCGATATTTTCACCTGGCGCCAATGTGGCCTGGACGCGGATATCCAGCGGTCTGCCAATCACGGCCGCCCCGCTTTGCCGTCCCAAGCTCACCGCCGAACTGCTCAAGGCAGTTGATAGCAAAATACATCCCAGCCCGAAATGGCGCACGTCGAAGTCCCTTCGTTCCTCTGTCGGAACATTTTGTCATAGCTTGCCCTGAACGCAGCACAAATAATACTTTCACATGACCGCTATCTTTTCCGTTGTTGGCATTGTTGGCACGGGTGCCATGGGGCGAGGTATTGCCCAGATGGCTGCCCAGGCTGGCAGCCAGATCGTATTGTTCGATCTTCAGTCCGGCGCGGCACAGGCTGCCCGCGATGCACTGGCCGAAACCTGGCAGAAGCTGGTGGCCAAAGGCAAGCTTGATGCGGCCAAACAACAGTCTTATCTGGAGCGCATCCGCCTGGCCGAAACCTTGAGCGATCTGGGCCAATGCGATCTGGTCATTGAAGCCATCGTCGAAAAGCTGGAGGTCAAGCAGCGCCTGTTCAGCGAGCTCGAAGGCATCGTGCCGGCCACCACCGTTTTGGCCACCAACACCTCGTCGTTGTCGGTCACGGCCATCGGTGCCGCTCTGCAGCACCCCCAGCGGCTGGCGGGCTATCACTTCTTCAACCCCGTGCCCCTGATGCGCGTGGTGGAGGTGATTGCCGGCATCAAGACCGACCCGGCGGTGTGCCAGCGCCTGGTCGGCTACACCCGCCAATACGGCCATACCCCGGTGGTGGCCCAGGACACGCCCGGCTTCATCGTCAACCACGCCGGGCGCGGCTATGGCACCGAGGCGCTGCGCGTGGCGGGCGAACGTGTGGCCGACTTTGCCACCATCGATCGCATCCTGCGCGACCAGATCGGCTTCAAGCTCGGCCCGTTCGAACTCATGGACCTCACGGCGCTGGACGTTTCGCACCCGGTCATGGAGTCCATCTACCGCCAGTATTACGACGAGCCGCGCTACCGGCCCAGCGTGATCACAGCCCAGCGGCTGGCCGGTGGCGTGGTTGGGCGCAAAGTGGGCGAAGGTTTTTATACCTATGAACAAGGCCAGGCCCAGGTGCCGGCCGAACCGGCGGTGCCGGTGGTGCCCGCCCTGCCGCCGGTCTGGGTGTCGCCCAAAGCCGCGCGCCGGGCCGAGCTCTACCAGCTGCTCAAAAACCTGGGTGCCGTGATCGAGACCGCCGCAGCGCCGTCTGCGCAGGCGCTGATCCTTGTCGCCCCGCTCGGGCACGACGTGACCACGCTGGCTGCCGTGGAGCGGCTGGACCCGACCCGCACCGTCGGCATCGACATGATGCTGGAAGACGCGGCCACCAAGCGCCGCGTGCTGGCCACCAACCCCGCCACGCGGCCGGACATGCGTGACGCAGCCCATGCCCTCTTCGCCAAGGATGGCAAGCCGGTCAGCGTGATCCGCGACAGCGCCGGCTTCGTCAGCCAGCGCGTGGTGGCCACCATCGTGAACATCGCCACCGACATGTGCCAGCAAGGCATCTGTTCGCCCGCCGATCTGGATGTGGCGGTCACGCTCGGCCTGGGTTATCCCATGGGGCCCCTGGCCCTGGGCGACCGTATCGGCCCGACCAACGTGCTGGAGATCCTGTTCAACCTGCAGACCGTCTATGGCGACCCGCGTTACCGCCCCTCGCCCTGGCTGCGCCGCCGCGGCGCACTGGGTTTGAGCCTGACGCACGAAGAGGCCTGAGCCATGACCGCCACCCTTCAAAGCCGCAGCCACGGCGCCACGATGGTGCTGACCATCAGCAACCCCGAAAACCGCAATGCTCTGGGCCCGGAGATCTACGCTGCTGGTGTGGAAGCGCTCAACGCGGCCGAAAACAGCGCCGAGGTTCGCAGCGTCGTCATCACGGGCGAAGGCAGCCACTTCTGCGCGGGCGGAAACTTGCAGCGGTTGCTGGCCAATCGCCAACAGCCGCCCGAGGTGCAAGCGCAAAGCATCGCCGGCCTGCACAGCTGGATCGAGACCATCCGCGCCTTCCCCAAACCGGTCATTGCCGCGGTTGAAGGGGCCTGTGCGGGGGCCGGGTTCTCGCTGGCGCTGTCCTGCGATCTCATCGTCGCGGCGCAGGATGCGGTGTTCGTCATGGCTTATGCCAACGTCGGTCTTTCGCCCGATGGCGGTGCCACCTGGAGCCTCACCCACGCCCTGCCCCGCGCCACGGCACTGCAGTTGCTGCTGTGCGGCGACCGCATCGATGCGCCGCGGCTGCAGGCGCTGGGTGTGATCAACAGCGTGACCGATCCCGGCCAGGCCCTTGACAGTGCACTGGTGCTGGCCGAGCGCCTGAACCAGCGCGCGCCGAACGCGCTGACCAGCATCAAGGAACTGGTCAACGAGGCCGTGTCCGCACCGCTGCATGTGCAACTGACCACAGAGCGCGACCATTTCGTGCGCAACCTGCACCACACCAATGCCGGCGAAGGCATTGGTGCCTTCCTGGAAAAGCGGCGGCCGCAGTACCGCTGACGCACTTCGTCGTGCACCCGGACCCTCCGCGACGCCTGCGGGACAGGGCCGGGTGCTATCCCTGATGCAGCACGCCGTCCCCATGGCGACAATGTGCGCGCCCCTCAGTCACCCAGCAGACAGCACATGGACGAACCGATTCTGACAATGGAAGAACGCGAGGCGATCAACAGTGGTCGCTGGTTCCAAAGTCTTTCCCCTTCCCTGCGTCACGACATCCTGCGATGCGCCTACGTCAAGCGATTCAAGGACGGCGATCTGATCGTCGCCCGAGGCGAACCACCCTCCGAATGGACGGCGGTGGCCAAGGGCGCCGTGCGGGTGAGTTCGACATCGCTGTCGGGCAAGCAGATCACGCTGACCTACGTCGAACCCGGCGTGTGGTTTGGCGATGTGGCGATGTTCGACGGCGACCGCCGCACGCACGATGCCTATGCGCATGGGGCGACCACGCTGCTGTGCGTGGCCCGCAACGACCTGCAAAAGATCCTCAGCCAGCACATCGAGCTGTACGAGGCGCTGATGCGGTTGCAGGCCCGGCGCATCCGCACGCTGTTCGGTCTGGTGGAAGACCTCAACACCCTGCCCCTGCGGGCGCGCCTGGCCAAACAGTTGCTGCACCTGGTGCGCAGCTACGGCGTGCCCTGCCTGTCCGATGGCAACGAAATGCGCATCGGGCTGCAACTGGCGCAAGAGGAACTGGCCCAACTGCTGGGCGCCTCGCGTCAACGTGTGAATCAGGAACTCAAGTCCATGGAGCGCGAGAACGCCATCCGCATCGAGCAGGGTGGCCTCGTGATCCGCAACCGAGAGATGCTGCTGCGCATCGCCGAAGCCGAAAACTGACGGGGTCCTGCCCCGCCCCAACCCTCGTGACCGCATGACCGACACCCAGAACTTCACCGGCACGAGGCCGGTAGCTCCTCAACACGCCTTCGATGTCGACGCCCTCCAGCGCTGGCTCGCCGAACACCTTGACGGCTTTGAAGGCCCCCTGTCGGTCGAGATGTTCAAGGGGGGACAGTCCAACCCCACCTACAAACTCATCACCCCGCAGCGCCTGTATGTGATGCGGGCCAAGCCGGGCCCGGTCGCCAAGCTGCTGCCGTCGGCCCACGCCATCGAGCGCGAGTTCCGCGTCATGAGCGCGCTGGCCCCCACTGGCGTGCCGGTGGCCCGCATGTACGCCCTGTGCGAAGACGAATCGGTCATCGGCCGCGCCTTCTATGTCATGGAATGCGTGCAAGGCCGCGTGCTGTGGGACCAGTCCCTGCCGGAACAGACGCCCACCGAACGCGCCGCCATCTACGATGAGATGAACCGCGTCATGGCGGCCCTGCACTCGGTCCGCCCTGCGGACGTGGGCTTGGCCGACTACGGCAAGCCTGGCAACTACTTCGAGCGCCAGATTGGCCGCTGGAGCAAGCAGTACGTGGCCTCCATCACCGAGCCCATCGCCGAGATGGACCGGCTCATGGAATGGCTGCCCCAGAACATTCCGGCCATGGCCCGCGACGAGTCGCTGGTGTCCGTCGTGCATGGCGACTACAGGCTCGACAACCTGATGTTCCATCCCAGCGAAGCCCGGGTGCTGGCCATCCTGGACTGGGAGCTGTCCACCCTGGGCCATCCGCTTGCCGACTTCGCTTACCACTGCATGTCCTGGCACATTCCGCCCGGCGCCTTCCGTGGCATCGGCGGGTTGGATCTGCCGGCCCTGGGCATTCCCAGCGAAGCCGACTACATCGCCCGCTATTGCGAACGCACGGGTTTTGCCACGCCCGACCAGCTCAAGGCCGACTGGAATTTCTACCTCGCCTACAACATGTTCCGCCTCGCGGCCATCCTGCAAGGGATCGCCAAACGGGTCGAGACCGGCACCGCCTCCAGCGCCCAGGCGCTGAATTCGGCGGCCGCCACCCGCCCCATGGCCGAACTGGCCTGGCGTTTCGCGCAGCGTGGCTGACCACCTGCCCCTGTTTTCCGCAGAAGACCCACCCGCTCATCCAAAGGAGCCCAAGCGATGAATTTCGACTACACCGACAAGGTCAAGGACATGCGCGAGCGCCTGCTCGCCTTCATGGACGAACATATCTACCCCAACGAGGGCCGCTTCTTTGCCGAGATTGCCGCCAACCGCGCCAAGGGCAACGCCTGGGTGCCCACGACGCTGATCGAAGAGCTCAAGCCCAAGGCCCGCGAGGCCGGCCTGTGGAACCTGTTCCTGCCGCAAAGCAAGCGCGCACCGGAAGGCCTGTCGAACCTGGAATACGCGCCGATGTGCGAAATCATGGGCCGCGTGCCCTTCGCCGCCGAGGTGTTCAACTGCTCGGCACCCGACACCGGCAACATGGAAACGCTGGAGCGCTATGCCAGCGAAGAGGTCAAGGACGAATGGCTGGAACCCCTGCTCAAGGGCGAATTCCGCTCGGCCTTCCTCATGACCGAACCCGAAGTGGCTTCGTCGGACGCCACCAACATCCAGTGCCGTATCGAGCGCGATGGAGACCATTACGTCATCAATGGCCGCAAGTGGTGGTCGTCCGGCGCCGGTGATCCGCGTTGCGCTGTCTACATCGTCATGGGCAAGACCGACCCCGAAGCGCCCCGCCATTCGCAGCAGAGCATGGTGGTGGTGCCCGCGAACACGCCCGGTATCACCGTGGTGCGCCCGCTGAGCGTGTTCGGCTACGACGACGCGCCGCACGGCCACATGGAGGTGCTGCTCAAGGACGTGCGCGTGCCCGTGCGCAACCTGCTGCTGGGTGAAGGCCGCGGCTTCGAAATCGCGCAGGGTCGCCTCGGCCCTGGCCGCATCCACCACTGCATGCGTTCGATCGGCGCGGCCGAGCGGGCGCTGGAACTCATGTGCAAGCGCCTCAACAGCCGCGTCGCGTTCGGCAAGCCGATTTCGGCCCAGTCGGTCTGGCACGAGCGCATTGCCGATGCGCGCTGCAAGATCGAACAGGCTCGCCTGCTCACGCTCAAAGCGGCCTACATGATGGACACCGTGGGCAACAAGGTGGCCAAGGCCGAAATCGCCATGATCAAGGTGGTGGCGCCCAACATGGCCTGCGAAATCATCGACATGGCCATCCAGGCCCACGGCGGTGGCGGCGTCAGCGACGACTTCCCGCTGGCCTACAGCTACGCCAACCAGCGCACGCTGCGTCTGGCCGACGGCCCCGACGAGGTGCACCGCAACGCCATTGCCAAGCTGGAACTGGCACGCCACCTCGCCATCAAGGGCGATGTGGAGATGCCCATCACACGCGGCTGCTGACCGCCTGCGGTGTGCGGCCAGCGCCTCCCAGCTGACCCGTCGGCAGACAGGTCAGAGCTGGGCGGGCGCCTCGGTCAGCTCGCTGGCGCGCTGCAGCAGGTGGTCCAGCAGGGCCAAACCGTGCAGCGCGATCGCATCACTTTCGCGCTCGGGCAATGCCAGGCGGGCCAGCAGGCGGCCCTGGGTCCAGGCCAACATGACTGGCGGCGGGTTCGTCTGGGCGCCGCCCGGCCAGTTCATCAGTGCCGCCTGTGCCCGGTCGTCCAGCCAGGCCGGCGCCACCTTCGGCAAGCTGGTCAGCACGGCATAGCGGCGCCAGAAGGCGTCGGCCGGCCCGCTCCAGCCGGTATCCCGGAATCCCGTCAGCCAGCGCACTTCGTCGGACAGCACCGTCTCGGACGTCCGCAACCCATCGGTAAATTGCGCAAAAGCCGCTTCCGCCTCGCGTTCGATCACGGGCTTGAGCGTGCGGCTGATGAGCACAACCCCATCGTCTGGTGCCGCACCGGCGGCAGGCCGCCCCAGCACGGCTTCCACCTGAAGCACCTGGCCCGGCATATACGGCCAAGGTGAGCGTCCCAGACGCGCCCGCGCGGGCACGCTGCCCCACAGCCCTTCGGCTTCGCAGGCCGCGGGCTCCCAATCTCTGAACGCCATGGCCCGCCCCTCGGCCCAACGCTGAATCGCCGTCTGCGCAGGTGCCGCCTGCTCGCGTCGGCCCCACCAGCCCTTCAACATGTTCAGCAAGGTCTCACCTTTTCCCTTAGAGTGGTTGCCGGTTTTTCTTCATCAACCGCTGCACCCGGAAAGCCCGCCCCGCCATGATCGACGTCTACTCCTGGCCAACGCCCAATGGGCACAAGGTTCACATCATGCTGGAAGAGTGCGGCCTGCGTCTGGGGCGCGACTGGCAAGTCCATGCTGTCAACATCGGCAAAGGCGACCAGTTCGAGCCGGCCTTTCTGAAGGTCAGCCCGAACAACAAGATTCCCGCGCTGGTCGACCCCGATGGGCCAGACGGCAAACCCATCAGCCTGTTCGAATCCGGCGCCATCCTGCTCTACCTCGCGGCCAAAACCGGCAAATACCTGCCTCGCAGCGACCGCGCCAAGTTCGAAGTGCTGCAGTGGCTGATGTTCCAGATGGGCGGTGTGGGTCCCATGCTCGGGCAAGCCCACCATTTCCGGATCTACGCACCAGAAAAAATCGACTACGCCGTCAATCGCTACACCAACGAGGCCAAGCGCCTCTACGGCGTGATGGACCGGCAACTCGAAGGCCGCAAGTTCGTCGCCGGTGCGCACTACAGCATCGCCGACATCGCCATCTTTCCCTGGCTGCGCAGTTGGCAGAACCAAGGTATCGACTGGGCCGATTACCCGCGCCTGAAGGACTGGTTCGACCGCATGGGCGCCCGCCCTGCGGTGCAGCGCGGCGTGGCGGTGCTCGCCGATGCGCGCAAGCCGCTGACCGACGACAAGGCACGCGACATTTTGTTTGGTGGCACGCAGTACGCCAAGCGCTGAGAGCGGTCCGACAACGGGTACAATGCTTGTTTCGTCGGAGCGTAGCGCAGCCTGGTAGCGCATCTGCTTTGGGAGCAGAGGGTCGCGAGTTCGAATCCCGCCGCTCCGACCACCCTCAAAACAAAAGGCCCACAGTGTGGGCCTTTTGTCCATCCGGCCCCACCGCCGGACACTGCCCGTAGCTCAACTGGATAGAGCAGCTGCCTTCTAAGCAGCAGGTCGGGGGTTCGAGTCCCTCCGGGCAGGCCATCTTGGCACCTCGAATCAGCCGCCCCCTCCGCTCAAACCTGCCCCGGTCACTTTTTGATGATGACCGTGGTGTGATTGCGCTGGACATTGATGATCTTTGGCGGCTCCTGCATCAGCGGCAAGTCGGTGCCACAAGCCACGTTGGACCTGCCAATCGCGGCATTCACGCGCATACGCTTGTCGTATTCGGACAGGGTGCGGATGCTGGATGCCAGCGCCAGTTCGCGCTCGGCCTTGTCGCATTCATAACGATTGATGGGCTTGGCTTCTGACGTCGGCACGCCTGGGGACGGCGGCACCACGATGACCTGAGGCCGCTCCTGCATCGCCCGCCGCTCCTGCTGGAGCTGGAAGCGCTCCTGAGCCACAGCCGCGCGCTCGGCGTCCATCTGTTGCTGCTCGAGCGCGCGCTCCTTGAGAATCTGAGTGCCGTGCGAGCAGGGCTGGTCGCTGTAGGCGACCTGGCCTGTCTGGGCATCTGGGCAGCGGTAAACCTGGGCATTGGCATAGCCGCTCGCCAGGCCAACGGTCACGATCAAGAGGCATCGCAGGTTCATTTTTTCTCTCCTTGAACCCACTCTATCGCAGAGGTGATCCCACGATCGCACCCGACCCCGCCAACGGCTCAAAAAGCCAGGGTGTTCCGATGGATGGCCGCAACGGCGTGACCATCGCCCTGCCCTGCGTCGCCAGACAGCGGAGTTACCAGGTCAGCGCCCGCTGCCCCATGCCCTTTTACCCGGGAAGCGTGGACGATGGCGCCGATGTGATGGATGTATCCGCAGCCACAACAGACCCGTGCACCGTGTGTTGAGCCATGGGCGCCGTCATGGTTTGCGGCTCCATTTCAGGCACCGCCAGCAGCACTGTGATCCCTGGCCAGCGCGCTCAGCAACTTCAACGCAGACCGAACTTGTGGGTCGACCGGGTGGCCGACGTTCAGACGAAGGTGCCGGGTGAAACGCCGGTCGGCCGAGAACAGCACCCCGGGTGCGGTGCTGATGGACTGCGCCATGGCCTGGTGGTGAAGGGCCAACGCATCGACGCCTGGTGGCAATTCCAGCCACACGAAGTAACCCCCCTGGGGTTCGGTCATCCGCGTGCCCTTGGGAAAGCTGCGTTCGATCAGCGCCCGTGCCGCCGTGTGCTGGGTCTTGAGCGCTTCACGCAGGTGGCGCAGGTGGCGGTCAAACCCGCCTTGCACCAGGTACTCCGCCACCGCCAACTGGGACGGGATCGGCGAGGCCAGCGAGGTCATCATCTTCAGCCGCTCCACGTCCCGGGCATAACGCCCGGCCGCCGCCCAGCCCACCCGGTAGCCGGGCGCCAGCGACTTGGAGAACGACGAGCAGTGCAGCACCAGCCCCTCCTGGTCGAAGGCCTTGGCGGGCAGGGGCCGGCGCGCACCGAAGTGCAGCTCGGCGTAGACGTCGTCCTCGATCAGCGGCACTCCGTGGCGCGCCAGCAACTGCACCAGCTCCTGCTTTTTGGCGCTGGGCATCAGCGCGCCCAGCGGGTTCTGGAAAGTCGGCATGAACCAGCAAGCCGCTACCTTCTGCCGCTGCAGCAAGGCTTCGAGCGCCTCCAGGCGGACACCCTCGACCGGGTCGGTCTCGACCTCGACCGCCTTCAGGTGCAGCCGCTCCAGCGCCTGGAGCGCCGCATAGAACGTGGGTGACTCGACCACCACCACGTCACCGGGCTGGGTCACCGCCTGCAGGCAGAGGTTGAGGGCCTCCATGGCCCCGTTGGTCACGATGAGCTCGTCGGGCCGCAGCGACACGCCGTTGAGCGCGTAGCGCCGCCCTACCTGGGCCCTCAAGGTTTCGTCGCCCGCGGTGAGCGCACCCGAAATCTGCGCCGGGCCCAGCCGCCGCATGGCCCGCGCGCCGCTGCGCGCCAACGCGTCGAAAGGAAACAGCCCGGGCGCCGGGAAGGCCGAGCCCAGCGGCACCACGTCCACATCGCGCGTGGACCCCAGCAGCTCAAACACCAGTTCGCTGATGGCCACCGGCGTCACCTGCCCACTGGGTTGTGCGGCCTCCGGAGGCCGACCCGTGAGTGGCCGCCGCGCCCGCACGAAGTAGCCCGAGCGCACCCGAGCCTCGACCAGGCCCTGCGATTCCAGTTGCACATAGGCCTGGAAGATGGTGGACGGACTGACACCCCGCTGGCGCCGCAGCTCGCGCACCGACGGCAGTCGATCCCCGGGCCGCAGCACCCCGGAGCGGATGCTGGCCGCCAGATCCTCAGCCAGTTGCTGGTAGAGCGTCAATGAGCCGGACGACATGTCTTCGAGGACCTCCAGAGGAAGCCTCAATGGTATGACGTGCACAGGACGGTAGCTCATGGCTCAGGGCAGAAAGAAGCCACACAGCAGTGCGGTGACCAGCGCGTTGCCGCACATGCCGGCCACCGCCAGGTCCAGGTACGCCGGGTGCAAGGCCTGCGCCCGCACCAGGCCAATGGCGTGTCCGCTCACGCCCAGCACAAAGGCGTGTATCCGCTCGTCTGAGACCCTTGTGTGCCGCAAGACCAGCGGCGTGAGCAGGGCGCCGCAGAGCCCGGTCAGGAACACCGCAGCCACGGTCAGCGCCTGGTGGGCCGCGTCGCCGGACACCAGCGACAGGGCCACCGGCATCGTGGCGGCCTTGGGGGTCACCGCCGCCGTCACGTCCCAGGGGGCGCTCAGGCACCACCCCGCGAACAACACTCCGCCGACCGACAGGGCAGACGCCACCAGCAAACCCAGCCACAGCGGAATCAGAAGTGCGCCCATGCGGCGGCACGCCTGATGCAACGGCACGGCCATACACACCACCGCCAGGTCCATGGCCTGTTTCAGCACTTGCGTGTGGGCGACAAACGTGGCCGCGTCGAGGCCGAACACAGAAAGCCCCCCCAGTACGAGTACCAATGCCCCGAACACCGGCAAGGCCAGCACATGGCGTCCGCTGAAGCGAAACACCGCCCGCGCCACCCAGTAGCTCGCCAAAGCCAGGAGCAGCGCCCCCGCCATTTCAATCATCCCCGGTATCCGCCCAGCGGCGCGTCAACACCGACACGACCGTGCCGCACCCAAGCGCCATCAGCACGGTCACCAGCGAGCCGGACACCACCAGCAAGACCGCCGCGTCGGCCACCAGGCGCAACCCCACAGCGGCCGCCACCAGCGATGGCAGCAGGAACAGAGTCAGGTGGTTCAACAGCCAGGCAGAGGCGCTGGTCAATGCTCGGGGAATCTCCCGCATGAAGCTCAGCACCGACAACAGGTACAGGAACCCCAAAAAGCTGCCCGGCACCGGCAGACCGAACCTGCGGGACACTGCGTCGCCCAGGCGCAGCAGCGCCACCAACACCATCAGGCCAAGAAGAAGGGAGATTGCACGCTGCATCTGCTGCAGTGTCCGCCCGATTTCAGGATCAGGGTCGTATCAGAAGCGGGCTTATCCGAGGGGATCAGCCCGCTTCTGATACGGTGATTTTTCCAGTGATCTGCATCCTGCGCACCAGACGGTCCCGCGCCACCATCGGCGCATGCCGCTTGAAACCGAATCCCTCACGACTGCACGACGCCTGGGGCAAAACGCCGCAGAGCGTCTGACCGCCATCGCCAGTGCTGGCTATCTGCGGGTGGGCGTCCCCATCGACCTGGGCGGACACGGTGGAACGCTGCAGGACCTCTTTCAAGACCCTGCCGCACGGCAATGGTTGCGCGACCTGCCTTACCCGGACCAGTTGCTGTTTCGCTCGCAACGGCTGGTGGTGGAAGCGCTGCTGCGCAGCGACAACGTGGGTTTGCGCGAGCTGGTGCTGCCGGAACTGTTGGACGGTGCAATGGGCGGCGCCTCGGCGATGGAATGCTCTTGCCTGACGGCTATGCCTGCGGACCTGGGCTGGCGTCTCAACGGTCGTCTGGTCGGTGTGCCCAACCTCCAGTGGGCAGGCTTTTATCTGCTTCTACCCGTGCAGATGAACGACCGCGTGGACGACCTGCTGCTGGTCCGCTCGGAAGAGAACGATGTCACGGTCCAAGCTGGCGACCCCCACGAGTTGTGGCAGCAGGCGGCCTGCGGAACCGTGTCGTTCCGCCAGGTTTTCCTGCGCGCGGACGAATGGCTGGGCGACAGGCCGCTCTGGCAAACGCTGGCCGACGCGAACCGGGCTTTGCAGCAAGGCCTGAGTGCCGCCCTCAGCCGATCAACGAACTGACCACGAGGTCCCCTTGCACAAGGTCATCCCCATTCAACACGAGAACCCCTGGATCGCTGGCGAGAAAATTCATGCCCGCGCGGTGAACGGCCCGTTCGCCCGCTGGCGCTGGGCCTTTGTCTGGCTGACGCAGATCGCCTTCTACAGCGTTCCCTGGCTGAGCTGGAACGCCCGGCAAGCCGTGCTGTTTGATCTGGAAGGCAAACGCTTCTACCTGTTCGGCGCGGTACTGTTTCCGCAAGACCTGATCTACCTGGCGGCCCTGCTCGTCATCAGCGCGTTGCTGCTGTTCTTCGCCACCGCCGTGGTGGGGCGCGTCTGGTGTGGCTTTGCCTGTCCCCAGACGGTCTACACCTCGATCTTCATGTGGATCGAGAACAACTTCGAAGGCAGCCACCAGAACCGCAAGCGACTGGACACCGTCGGCTGGGGGCCAGAGAAGCTGCTGCGCCGCGGAGGCAAACACCTGGCGTGGGCGTTGTTCGGTTTGTGGACCGGCTTCACCTTTGTGGGCTACTTCACCGCGATCCGTCCGCTGGCCGCCGACGTGCTGTCCCTGTCCGTCGGGCCCTGGACCACTTTCTGGATCCTGTTTTACGGCCTGCTCACCTACCTGAACGCTGGCCTGGTGCGCGAGAAGGTCTGCCTGCACATGTGCCCCTACGGACGGTTCCAGGGGGCGCTGATGGACGAACGCACCCTGAACGTGGCCTACGACCACCGGCGCGGGGAACCCCGCCGTGGGCGTGTGGCAGATGACCACCGAAAAGCCAGCGACGGCCACTGCATCGACTGCACCCTGTGCGTGCAGGTCTGCCCTACCGGCATCGACATCCGCCAGGGGCTGCAGGCGGCCTGCATCGGCTGCGGCCTGTGTATCGACGCCTGTGACGACGTGATGAGAAAGGTCCAGGCGCCCAAAGGACTGATCCGCATGGCGTCGCTGCATGAGCTGGGTGGTGCGGCCGGCAAGCAGCGCGCTTTCCTGCAGCGGGTGCTGCGCACCCGGGTCGGGGTCTACGCCAGCCTACTGTCTCTGGCCATCGCCGCAACCATCACCGCGTTTTCCCACCGCCCGGAGGTACGGATGAACACCATCCGGGACCGTTCGATCATGACGCGGCAGGTGGAACAGGGGGCGGTGGAAAATGTCTACACGCTGCAACTGATGAACGCGTCGGACCACACCCGAACGGTGGTGGTGGATGTGGCGCCGTCGAATCTGGTGACCCTCCGCACGCCGATCACGGCCCGGCTAGGCCCGGCGCAAGCCACCACCCTCACCGCGACCGTTCGAATGCCTGCCGCTGAGGCGGCGCAGCACGCGGGCGAGGTGGTGCACATCCGGTTCCTGGTGACCACGCCCCAGCAGGCGGGCACAGCGGAAGTGAACGAGTCATCCACCTTCCTGGTGCCGCGATAGGCCGGTGGCCGTGTTGTGTGGTCAGCAAGTCAACCTTCAGGAAATCAAAAATGGAATGGGTCCCCATCGTCTTCATCGCGTTCAAGGTTCTCGTGTTCGGCACGGGAATGTTCTTCTCCATCAAATGGCACTACGACCAAGATCAGAAAAACAAAAAGAAATAGGGCGGGAGGTCGCAGCGCCTTTGAAGTCGCCACCGCACACCGGGTTGACTTCGCCAACGCCGCGGTATCCCGATGCCGATGACCGACTCCCCCTTCTTGCCCCGTCGATGAGCGCCCTACTGCCCCTGAACGCTCTCTCGCGCGAGGAGCATCAGTTCCTCGGTTCAAAGCGGCACCCGTTGCCTGCCTGCGGCTACCTTTACCAGCAGGGAGACAGGTCCACCGAGCTGTACTGGATTCGGGCGGGAATCGTCTGCCTGGAAAGTGTGAATGAAAGAGGCGAAAGGTGCATCCTCCATTTCTTGGGACAGGGCACAGTCCTGGGTCACGAGACTTTCTTGAAACAACCCAGGACCTTTGACGCCAGAGCCTGTACCGACGCGCTGGTGGAGGTGATTGCACCATCGCTGGCGCCAGACCCCTCGCTGTGCGCCTTCATGATGCGCCGGGTCCATGCCGCCGCCGCGACTCCGCTGCAGGACGCGGCCAGGTTCAAGGTCGATCTGCACCGTGCGCAGGCCACCGAGAAAGTGATTCTTCTCCTGAAACATCTTAGAAAGCTGCACCCAGAAAAGGCAGACGCGTACTGGCTTCCCAGTCGCAACGACATGGCCGACATTCTTGACATCAACCACGCCACGGCCAGCCGTGTGGTCGCGCGGCTTTTCAGGGAAGGCGCCCTCCGACGCACGGCAAGCAAGTCGTTTGTACAGGTCGACTGGAGCCTCATCAGCCGCCTGCGCCGCGGAGGCTGAACAGGCCGAGGAGAAATCACGCACGCGGACCAGGCGAGGGTTGCGCATCGACGCCTTGTTCCACACCAAATACAGATGGTTGGTGGGGCGTTATCGGGGACGTGAGTGACACCAGCTTCCCAGACGCCGATGCGCCCGGCCTGCACGCAGGTGCCGTCGGCGCGGTAGCCGGTGAAGGGGCGGCCGTTGCTGCCGGTGATCAGGTTGCTCGCCTGCGCAATGGCCTGCCCGGTGCTGCTGAGCGTGAGCGTGACCATCAGCAGCACCGCCAGTATCCGCCAGCAAACTCAGCGTGGTGTGGCCAACTGGCTCTCGCTCACACCCTTTTGCCCCTCTTCTGCACCGACCAGATGCAGCTTCGACGCAGCGGCCCACATACCCATCTTCACTTCCTGCCAGATGTAGGTCAGCGTGCCGCCTTTGGTTTCCACTTCCAGCTTGTTCTCCTTGCCTTCGGTCAGCGATTCCACCGTGTGCTTGCCAGGCGTGACCTCTTTGTAGAAATAGGTCTTGGAAGCCGTCTCACCGATCAACTGGCCATCAAGCACCACCGGCATCTTGATGGCCGCGCCGAAAGTCTCGTTGCGGTAGATGTAAATGCCTGCCTTGTCGGCCGCTGGCGCAGCAAAAGTCTTGCGCTGTGCGTCTTCTTTGGCATCAGCCAGGTTGACCGAGGCGCAGCCGGTCAAAGCGGCCGACGCCAGCAACAAGGCGGCCAGGGTGATGCGGGGTGTGACAGCGGTGAGGGTCATGGTGAGCTCTCCTGTTGGATGGAAAATGCGCACCGGGGTGCGGGGACACAACGGATTCCGGCTGAGCGGGTGGTGAATGGGAATTTGGATGGAAGGGCGGAGTCAAGCACCCAAGTGCAACACCGGGTTATTGAATGGACTGAAGTTCAAGAAATTCTTTTTTTTAAAATCTTCATCGCATCCACATCATGATCTATTAATCGATCCAGCAAATTATCATCCAGAACGATTCTATCGACTATCAAATCGCAGCCATTTTCACCTTTTGTTAGAATAAATCCATCCAGCGACTCATCGACAACAGTACACTCGCCTTCCCAAACGGCAGACAACCCCTCGTAGCCCTCATAAGGGATAATTAGAAAAAATTTTTGCATCAATCCCTGATAATCGGACCAGTAAATGGCATAAACCCTGGCATTGTAGTTTTTGTTTAATTCACAGATTTTCATTTCATTCCCCTGCGATTGAGGCACCCGGCTGAAGTGCCGGAGGAGCGCGTTGTGGAGTTACAATTTTCACATCATACGCTCGATTCGTGCCCGAGTGATATTGATAATGAACAGTAATATTTGATCCGTCCGGCAATTTGTGCGTCACTTCCATTTTTTGGAATCCATCTGAGCTTTGGAAGCGCGGATCACTATTAAGACCCGGCAATGGCTTGCCAGAGGCGGGGTTTCCTATGACATTATTAAAAACGACTTGCTCATTAAGATCTCTTGGGGTCGCAGACTGCCCTTTCCCTGCTGTTGATATTTTTTCATAGTCCACACCATTATTAGGAAGTTTGGGAAGGTGATTCGCACTACCCGCAGCAGGTGCCTTGCCACTCCCTCCTGCCGCTGCAGAGCCCTTACCCCCACCCATGATGGCGGCTCCAGCCATCAACGCATCAGCCAACTCATTACCGTTGGTTGCCGCGTTCAGGTTGGCCGAGGCACGTCGGTAGTCCAGATTCCCTGTGGCTTGGTACAACAACTCAAGGTTGTCTTTGCCCAAGTTGGCCACTTGGCGAATATGGTTATCGGTCTCGCTGATCTGCTGGCTCAGTTGCGCCCGCTGCTGCGCATTCGTTGCACTGTCTAGTTCCGCTTGCAGTTCACTGCGGCGACCCACCAAGCCTTGCATGTCCGAGGCCAGTTGGTCCTGAACGCGTTCCCGCTCTGCGGTACCGGAACTTGCGATGTTCTCGCGTGTGCTGCTTTGCTGTTCTTCGCTGACAGCGTTCCAGCGCGCTCGCACGTCTTGCCGGCACTGGTCGCTGGTGCAGGCCGCAAGCTCCTTGTCTCTTTGGCTCAGTTGAACATGGTTGAGATAGTTGTTCTCAAACGCGTTCTGCCCTGCTGCACCGCCGTTGAAGAAGTTGCCCTGGGTATTGCCCGAAGAGCCGCCGACCAGCGCGCCCGCGAAGCCTCCGGCCAGGTTGGAGGCCAGTGCGCCGACGCTGTTGAAGCTCTGCCCATCCAGTCCCGCTGCGGCGACCAGCAGTGTGTTGGGATCGTTGCTGTTCAGGTTCTGGTGGACTTGCTGCCCGGCCCAGTTGCCCACCACGGCGCCAGCCGCGCCCGCTCCACATCCTTCGCTGGAGTCGCCGCGTGCCGCTCCGGCCGCACACCCCAGCGCCGCATGGGCCGCGTAGTTGCCCAGGCTGCCTTCGGCGAAGGTGCTGCCGATCCAGTTGGCCGCGCTTTCGGCCACCGCGTCAGTGCCCGCATTGATAGCGGCTTGGAGCAAGTTGTCACCGAAGCTTCCCCCGTAGGCGGCCGTCGTGCCTGCGGCGATCGCGGCCGTATTGATGGCTTTGGTTGCGATCTCGCTGGTGATCCCCAACCCGGGCACGAGCGCGTTGATGGCTGTGCTGACAACGCCGCTGGTCAACGCCTTGCCGGCAGCATCCAGCCCTTTGCCCAGATCACCGGTGACGATGGTGGTGTTGATGGCCGCGCTGGCCATGCCGGCCACGGTGGAGCCAATGCCTGTGGCCACCACGCTGCCCACCGTGGCAGTGGTCCCCATCGTCCCGGCCAACACGCTGCTTGCGCTCGCCCCGGCCCCAACAGTGGCCGTGGCTCCAGGCACGAAGCCTGCTGCCCACTGAGTCACCATGGGACCAATGACCCATGCCGCCACCACAGCCACGACCACGGCCACCAGTTGCTTGATCGGATCGCTCTTCTTGGGCGGCTCCAGCGCTTTCTGGAAAGCCGCACGGTAGCGCGCTTCGGCCAGTGCGCGCGCTTCGTTGTACAGCGCGTCCCCGGGTTTGATCAGGCCGTGGCGCAGTCCGTCCAGCAGTTCCCGGTCGTGCTGGCTGATGTTCTTGTACAGGTACAGCCCGTCTTCGAAGAACTGGCTGTCGCTGTAGGTGTTGAGTTCGAGCTTGTTCGCCTGGTAGGCCGCCCCCTCTTTGGTGAAGGTGGGCCTGAAGCCGTATTCCACCTGCGCCGCGTAGGCGCTTCTGAAGCCTTGTTCGGCCAGCGCACGCGCTCTTTCGTAGTCAGGGTGGCCCGGCTGGATGCTGCCGTTGCGCAGGCCGTTGAGCAGCCAGTGGTCGGCCTTGTTGACGTAGCCGTAGGGGTTGACGCCTTGCAGGAAGAGTTCGCGGTCTGCCTTGAAGGCGCCGAAGTCAATGGCTCCGGCTGCCTGCTGGCCCAGCCAGTGCTGTTGGGCGCCCTGGCGCAGTTGTTCGCCCAGCTTCTCTTCGCTTTGCCCCACGTTCTTGAAGTGCAGGTTGCCCAGCCCGTCTTCAAAGTCGTGCGCCAGGCCGTCGCCGCGGATGTAGCCGAGCACGAAGTCCTGCTCCTTGAGGCCGAATCGGGCCAGGGTGGTGCTGCGCTCGTCTTCGCTGGGCGCCGGTCCGCTGCCCACGTTGTTGAAGAAGTTCTGCACCAGGTCCGGACAGGGGGCGCTGTCGCGCCCGCCGCAGCCGCTGGGGCTTTGGCCCAGGCCCAGGGTCTGCTGGGTGTACAGGATGGGGCTGCCCAACTGGCCGCCCTGCTGCTGTTGCAGGTGGCTCAGGTGGGTTTTGGCCTGCTCGCCCTGGATGAGGAAGAAGGCGGTGGCGCCGCCCAAGGGGTCTTGTGCGCCCTGGAAGACGGCTTTGCCAATGAAGTCGTTGAAGGCTTTGCCTTTGAGGCTGTTGGCGCTGTCTTCGTGGCTTTTGCCGACGTACTGGCCGTCCACGCTGCTTTGCCAGCCGCCAGTGGGCTCGTCACCGCTGGCGCCTCCGCCCGCTTTGCTTTGGGCGTAGGCCAGGGCCAGCGCATAGTGCTGGTAGTTGTCGATCAGCGGCCCTGTGGGCGGCGTGGCCCCGCTCTCCGGGGCGTCGGCCGGCGGGGCCGAGAGCACACCGGCGCCGGCCAGGTAGGGGTTGTTGATGTTCAGGTACAGCCGCCCCAGGTACAGCCCGCCGGGCTCGGCCTCGCCCGGTGCGTAGGTGCCGGTGGGGGCGATGGCGGCCATCATCTGGTCGATGGTCATCTGCACGAAGTCGGGGTTCGTGCTGCTGGACAGGGCCACCGCGCTGGTGGTCCACAGCGCCGGGTTCTGCAACTGGTGCTGCAGCAGGTGGTAGTCCTGCACTTGCTGGTGGTGGCTGCTGTCGGTGCGCCCGGCCTGCACGTAGGTGCCGTCGGCGCGGTAGCCGGTGTAGGGGCGGCCGTTGCTGCCGGTGATCAGGTTGCTCGCCTGCGCAATGGCCTGCCCGGTGCTGCTGAGCGTGAGCGTGACCATCAGCAGCACCGCCACCGCCCGCTTGAACCAGCCCCGCACGCCTTGCAGTTGCTGCGCATCGGGGCTGCTGCTCAGGCGGGGGGCCGTGATCTCCTGGCCGATGGCTTGCTTGAGGGCGTCTTCGAGTGCGGGCTGGATGCGCTGCAGGATCACAGGCATGCGCTGCGCCACCAACTGTGCCGATTGCACGTTGATCGCCTGCATCTTGTCGCAATTCTGCAATAGCGGAGCCATACCCCGGTAACCAAAGCTACGCAAGTAGCATTCAATGCATCATATGAAGGACAACGCTCGCACCATAGAACAGCCAGCAGATTGCAAAAACGCCATTATCAAATATCGGCCTCATGCCGATTCGGTACGCCCCTCGAATATTCTCCAGCCTGGCCAATCGCCGCTGCAACACCTCTTTCCCAACGGATTCCTCGTGAATCCTTTGCCTGATTATTTCTTCACTCTTGGGGAATGATTTCTTCTCTTTAATACGATTCTTCAGTCTCTTGGAAAATATTATAAGTGCCACTGCAAAAGCCGCCAACTGAAGAATGGGCGAGGTCACGCTCCAGCAACCAAGGGTTGAGAGAAACAGCCACACCCCCTCATCGTTCGATACCTTTCGGTATTCTTTGATATGCTTTCGAAATTCATCCAATGCGGCGTCAATGGATGGATGTTCTTCAAGGCCCATTGATTGAGTATCGGCAAAATCTGTCATGCTTCAGGCCTTTCTTAAGTGGGAAAGAATCACTATGGGCTTCCTTTGGCAGCACTAAAGTTTGGTGCATTCTTTACCAAAAACTCATCCAGCGATACAAGGTTTTTAATTACCCCACTGACAGTTGGCTCCAAAGTAAATTTGCTTGATATCTCAGGATCGGAAAATTGCTCTGGAAGGAAATAGCAGGGGCCTATCGCCAAGGTCACTACCCCAAGCAGCAGCCTCCTGTCTTCAAATACCTTGTATTCAATTACATGCCTCCTATCAAGAAGGAATTTCAATCCATACCCTTCGACAGGATTGCTTGAAAAGTTGTTTTCAAAAATATGAAAAACTCTATTACTCTGAGTTTTATAATAAGAGTTAACCGTCTGAATTAGAAGCAGCAGACCAGCCTCATCACTACTTAGCAGGGATTGCATGATACAAACCTCCAGAACTGGGAATTACGCTATACCCTTTGCTCAATAAGTACTCATACTCAAGTTTAGTAAAATATCCGGCATTTAATGCACTTGGGTTTGCTGTAAAAACAAAGCTTTTACCCTGTTCAATCTGATTGTCCAAAAATCTTTTGTTTACCTGCCAAACGTTATCGCGCCCAAGCTGATTGACTGCATCATCCCATGTGCGCCCTGGCAACTCAAAAAATGTTGCGCCCTGCGCTCGTGCAACTTGCTCATACGACGCAGGATTATTAGGAATATATTTACCAAGCACAACAATCTTAGCGTCTACATTATTCGCTGCCTCGGCGGCAAGCTGCCTAACTCTATCGTCATAAAGATTAATCGACGAGCTATCTCTATAAAAATTATTGCTTACCTTCGCAACATCCTCGCCCGAGGTACGAGAAAGCGCCTGCAACGCCTCCAAACTGCTTTTCCCCGAGGCTCCAGCAACAACCTTGACGCCCCATTTGGCCACATCAAGCGCCGCCTTGGCGTCGAGCACCCACGCCTCGGGATAGACACCTTCCAAACCTTGGGCTTTGGTCAGTGCTACGTTTCGGTACTGATCAAGGTGAGCCGCATCCGAGCATGCTGCCACCAGCGGGCAACCTAGCGCAGCCCGCTCCTGGTTGATGAAGTTGACAACATCGTTGCACTCCGCGCCTTGACACGTCGCTGTGGCGTTGGCCAGCAGCCTGTCGCTCAGGGCGTCCTTTTCCTTCAAGGCCAAGGCAGTGGCACAGGCGCTGCTGGACCCGTTCAACAGACAGTTTTTTTCCGCGTCCTTCAGCGCCTCGCGTTCGATGTGCTTGAGATAGTTGTTCTCAAACGCGTTCTGTCCTGCAGACCCACCGATATTGAAATCGACTTGGACGTTGCTTTTGTCACCTAGCAATGCCGCAGCCGTGCCGCCACCGAGGTTGGCAAAAAAGACGCCCGTCTCTGCAGCTGTGTGCCCGCTGCCTATTGCCGCCAGCAGCAAGTTGGAATCCTTTGTGCTCAACTCGGCCTTGACCTGCTGGCCCACCCAGTTGCCCACAACCGCACCGGCCGCACCGGCTCCGCATCCGTCGCCAGATCCACTGCGCACCGCACCACTGACACAGCCCAATGCTGCGTGTGCTGCGTAGTTGCCGAAGCTGCCTTCGGCGAATTTATCGCCGATGAAATCAGCAGCATCTTTGGCCACGATATCCACACCCGCATTGACCGCATTGGTCAACAGGTTGTCTCCGAAATCTCCGCCATAAACAACGGTCTGAGACACTGAGTTGGCCAGAACTTTGCCTATATCGGCTCCGCCGATGACTCCGTAAAGTCCTGCGCTCATAGCCCCGTTGACGGCACCTTTGAATCCAGCCTCGAGCCCTTTTCCGATATCCCCTGTGATGATCGTGGTGCTGATGGAACTGGCGATGGCCCCACTGATAGCCGCCTCAATGGCATTGACCGCAATTACGGATGTCGTGCCAACCGCACCACCGATACCTGTAGCCCATCCAGCCAGATAAGGCTGAGCCATGAACACAGCAACGGCAGCCACCACCAAGCCCACCAGTTGCTTGAACGGATCGCTCTTCTTGGGTGGCTCCAGCGCTTTCTGGAAGGCCGCGCGGTAGCGCGCTTCGGCCAGTGCGCGCGCTTCGTTGTACAGCGCGTCCCCGGGTTTGATCAGGCCGTGGCGCAGTCCGTCCAGCAGTTCCCGGTCGTGCTGGCTGATGTTCTTGTACAGGTACAGCCCGTCTTCGAAGAACTGGCTGTCGCTGTAGGTGTCGAGTTCGAGCTTGTTCGCCTGGTAGGCCGCCCCCTCTTTGGTGAAGGTGGGCCGGAAGTCGTATTCCACCTGCGCCGCGTAGGCGCTTCTGAAGCCTTGTTCGGCCAGCGCACGCGCGCGTTCGTAGTCAGGGTGGCCCGGCTGGATGCTGCCGTTGCGCAGGCCGTTGAGCAGCCAGTGGTCGGCCTTGTTGACGTAGCCGTACGGGTTGACGCCTTGCAGGAAGAGTTCGCGGTCTTCCTTGAACTGGCTGAAGTCGATGGCTCCGGCTGCCTGCTGGCCCAGCCAGTGCTGTTGGGCGCCCTGGCGCAGTTGTTCGCCCAGCTTCTCTTCGCTTTGCCCCACGTTCTTGAAGTGCAGGTTGCCCAGCCCGTCTTCAAAGTCGTGCGCCAGGCCGTCGCCGCGGATGTAGCCGAGCACGAAGTCCTGCTCCTTGAGGCCGAATCGGGCCAGGGTGGTGCTGCGCTCGTCTTCGCTGGGCGCCGGTCCGCTGCCCACGTTGTTGAAGAAGTTCTGCACCAGGTCCGGACAGGGGGCGCTGTCGCGCCCGCCGCAGCCGCTGGGGCTTTGGCCCAGGCCCAGGGTCTGCTGGGTGTACAGGATGGGGCTGCCCAACTGGCCGCCCTGCTGCTGTTGCAGGTGGCTCAGGTGGGTTTTGGCCTGCTCGCCCTGGATGAGGAAGAAGGCGGTGGCGCCGCCCAAGGGGTCTTGTGCGCCCTGGAAGACGGCTTTGCCAATGAAGTCGTTGAAGGCTTTGCCTTTGAGGCTGTTGGCGCTGTCTTCGTGGCTTTTGCCGACGTACTGGCCGTCCACGCTGCTTTGCCAGCCGCCAGTGGGCTCGTCACCGCTGGCGCCTCCGCCCGCTTTGCTTTGGGCGTAGGCCAGGGCCAGCGCATAGTGCTGGTAGTTGTCGATCAGCGGCCCTGTGGGCGGCGTGGCCCCGCTCTCCGGGGCGTCGGCCGGCGGGGCCGAGAGCACACCGGCGCCGGCCAGGTAGGGGTTGTTGATGTTCAGGTACAGCCGCCCCAGGTACAGCCCGCCGGGCTCGGCCTCGCCCGGTGCGTAGGTGCCGGTGGGGGCGATGGCGGCCATCATCTGGTCGATCGTCATCTGCACGAAGTCGGGGTTCGTGCTGCTGGACAGGGCCACCGCGCTGGTGGTCCACAGCGCCGGGTTCTGCAACTGGTGCTGCAGCAGGTGGTAGTCCTGCACTTGCTGGTGGTGGCTGCTGTCGGTGCGCCCGGCCTGCACGTAGGTGCCGTCGGCGCGGTAGCCGGTGAAGGGCCGGCCGTTGCTGCCGGTGATCAGGTTGCTCGCCTGCGCAATGGCCTGCCCGGTGCTGCTGAGCGTGAGCGTGACCATCAGCAGCGCCGCCACCGCGCGCTTGAACCAGCCCCGCACGCCTTGCAATTGCTGCGCATCGGGGCTGCTGCTCAGGCGGGGGGCCGTGATCTCCTGGCCGGGATCGGGTGGCTGTGGAACAGCGCGGGTGAAGGGCGCTTGCATGGGTTCTCCCTGAACTGACGGTGTCATGGGTTTCTGGGAGGTACGGCGGTTCGTGCCGGACTCCCGTGGGCCTGCAGGTCTGCGCCTGCCTGGTGGCCCTTATTGCCCGATGGCTTGCTTGAGGGCGTCTTCGAGCACAGGCTGGATGCGCTGCAGGATGACGGGCATGCGCTGCGCCACCAGTTGCGCCGATTGCGTGTTGATCAGCTGCATTTTTTCCATCAGCCTGACGTAGGCCGGGTCCTGGTAGAGCTGCGTCAGGCGCTCGACTTCGGGGCCGCTCAGCTGTGCCTGATAGAGCTTGATGTAAGGCTCTTTCAGGCGCGCCCAGCCCAGTTCCTGGCGCAGCACGATGCCGATGCCGGGCACGGCCTTGTCCACCGCCACCTGCTGGGGGGGCGTGAGCGGCTTGCCGCCGTTTTGCTGCAACAGGTTGGTGATCACCTGTTGCCGCACCTGGGCTTCGATACCGCTGACGGCGGCCTCCAGCGCCTTCTGGGCGCCATTGACGGCCAGGAGCTTTTCGATGGCGGCCACACTGGCCGGACTGCTCTGGGCCATGGCTGTGTTCAGGCTGGTGATGCCGGCAAGGGCCAGGGCGGCGCTGGTCAGCAATCGTTGAAAGAAGGTCATGGTCGGTCCTTGGTGGGCGGAAAGCGGGGCGCTCAGTTCTTGCCCCAGGGGTGGGAGCGCTCGACCGGGGCGGTGCCGTTGTAGTGGGCCTTTTGTCCGTCAACCTGGGTGAAGTCGACCAGCAGGCCCTGCCCCTGGTAGACCTGTTCCTGCGTGGTCAGCGGGCCCGCCCACAGCAGGTAGTGCTCGCGGTAGCGCGCTTCGCGGTTGGAAACCTGCGGCTTGAGGATGTTGTTGCCGTTGCGGTCGAAGGCCATGACTTCAAAGCTAGTCTCGGCCTTGACGGTTTCGTTGTTGTAGACGAAGGCATCGAAGCGGCTGCGCACGGTGCCGAAGATGTCGACAGTGACGTACACCAGCACCTCTGCCGTGGGGTCGGAGGGCACGGTGGGCGTCACGCCGCTGAGCAGAAAATAGTTGCGCACGAGGCCCATGAGCAGGCTGGCGTCGCTCTTGGGGACCGGGAAGTTCTGGTATTCACCCAGGCCCCGGTAGGTGAGCGTGGCGGTGGCTTCCCGGGTGTGGCCCTTGGTCTGCGTGGTGCTTTCCGTTGGAGATGGGGTGATTTCCTGGCGCTGGCTGTTGTAGCCGCCATCGCTTCGGCTGCTGCCGTTGTTGCGGCTGTTGGTGACCGTGGTGCTGTCACTTTGATTGCTGCCGCTGCCGCTGCTGTTGGTGCTGCTTGTGCTGCTGCCCGTCCCGGAATTGGTGCTGGTCCCCGTCCCCGTGGTGGTGGAGGCATTGGTGCCTGAGCCATTGGTGGTGCTGGAGCCGCTGCTGGTCGTGGTGCTCGTGTTGGTGTTGCTTCCGTTGGTGTTGCTGGTGTTGCTGTCGTTGTTGTTGTAGCTGCTGCTGGTGTTCACACCGCCTGTGGTGCTGTTGCTGGAACCAGAGCTGCTGCCACTGCCTGTGGTGGTGCTGGTGTGGGTGCCCGAGCCGTTGGTGGTGCTGGTGCCGTTGTTGGTCGTGGTGCTGGTGTTGGTGTTGGTGCCGTCCGTGTTCGTGCTGCTGCTGCTGGTTCCCGTGCTGGTACTGGAAGAACTGCCTGCGCTGTCACTGATGCCGGTGCTGCTGTTGCTGCCACTTTGTTGCGTGGTGCTGATGGTGGTGCTGCCACCGCCACTGGCGCTGTTGTTGTAGTTGGCGCCGGAATCGGCCAGGTTGTAGACCTGAAAGGCGTTGGTCGTGCTGGTGACCGGGCCGGACATGCTGCCGTAGCTGAACAACAGGCCTGGGGTCCAGCGTCCTCCGCTGAAGTTGCCCCCGCCCTCGTCAGCCACGAGATCGAACACCAGGGCGGCCCGTTTGCCTTTGAGCGCGGTGATGTCGATGTCCATCAGCGCGGCGCGCACGCTCGCTGAAACCAGGCGCTGTTCGGTGGCGAACCGCTTGCCGCCGCCGTGCGCGGGCAAACCGGTGAGTGTGCCGCAACCGGTCAGCAAGGCTGTGGTGGCCACCAGGCCCAGAAGCGCCAGCGGCGCGGAAAACGAACGGGCAATAGCCGATGCAATAGGCTTCTGAGCCATGAATCCTCCCTCAAGGATTGTTGTTGATGGCTCGAAGCTATCACCGGAATGGCCGCGTTTTCCGCTGTGAGCGCGCGAAGATGATCTGCAAGGCGCGCAGGGTGAAAGTTTTCACGCTCGCCAGTGCGGAATCTGTGGGAGCCCGCCCACAAATCGGTGCACCACGCAGCGTCTCCTGCCTGCGGGTGCCGATCCGGCCAAGGGTTTCCCCTCTGATTGCAGTGCACAACAGCATGCAAGATAGTGCATGTCTTTGCAGTATCCTGCGCCAGCTCCTGTGGCATGCAGCACACCCATCATTCAGGTTAAAACAATTTAAGCCTGAAGTTCGGGAAAGCCTGTATCCCCAAGACGCCGCGTGGCACCTACATTGAACCTGTTACCAGACACCCACAGGAGACCACCCATGACCACCCGCCGTCTTGTTCTGACCCGCAGTGCCGCCGTGATCGGCGCCGCATCTTCCGGCTTGCTGTTGCCGCAGATCGTGCGCGCCCAGTCGGACAAGGTGCGGCTCGGGTTCATGCTCCCCTACACGGGCACTTTCGCCCAGCTCGGGGTTGCGATCGAAAACGGCGTGCGCATGGCGCTCAACGAACAAGGTGGCAAGCTCGGCGGCCGCGAAGTGGAGTTCTTCAAGGTGGACGACGAGTCGAACCCGGCCAAGGGCATCGAAAACGCGCAACGCCTGGTGCAGCGCGACAAGGTGGACGTGCTGATCGGCACCGTGCACTCGGGCGTGCAGATGGGCATTCACAAGGTGGCGCGCGAATCGGGCGTGCTCAACCTGATTCCGAACGCCGGCGTGCACATCGCCACCCGCGCCCAGTGCGCCCCCAACGTGTTCCGCACCTCGTTCACCAACAGCCAGCCGACGCTGGCGCTGGGCAAGGCCATGGTCGATCGCGGCCACAAGAAGGCCGTGTGGATCAGCTGGAACTACGCCGCAGGCGATGAGGCCTTTGAAGGTTTTGAGCAGAGCTACACCGCCGCCGGCGGCACCATCGTCAAGAAGCTGGGCCTGCCGTTCCCGAACGTGGAATTCCAGGCGCTGCTGACCGAGATCGCCGCGCTCAAGCCCGACGCTGTGGCCTGCTTCTTTGCCGGTGGTGGCGCGGCCAAGTTCCTGCGCGACTACGCTGCGGCTGGCCTGAACAAGAGCATCCAGCTCTATGGCTCGGGTTTCCTGACCGAAGGCGTGCTGGACGCTGCGGGCGATGCCGCCAACGGCGTGCTGACCACCATGCACTACAGCGATTCGCTGGACACGCCCCGCAACAAGCAGTTCCGCCTGGAATACGCCAAGGCGTTCAAGCTGCAGCCCGACGTGTATGCCGTGCAGGGCTACGACACCGGCCTGCTGCTGGTGCAGGGCGCCAACGCCGTCAAGGGCGACCTGTCGAACAAGAAGGCGCTGTATGCCGCCATGGAAGGCGCCACCATCGACAGCCCGCGCGGCAAGTGGACCATGAGCAAGGCCCACAACCCGATCCAGGACATGTACCTGCGCAAGGTCGAGAACAAGGAAAACAAGGTGATCGGCATTGCGCAGAAGGCCGTGGCCGACCCAGCCACCGGCTGCCGCATGGGCTGACCCTTCCTCCCCCGGTTTGCCTGACCACGGCGCGCCTCGCACGGCGCGCCGCTGGCCGGGCTGTGCCACCGCATACCCATGGACTTCGCCAATTTCCTCATCCAGTTGCTCAACAGCCTGCAGTACGGGCTGTTGCTGTTCATGCTGGCCGCCGGCCTCACGCTGATCTTCGGGATCATGGGCGTGGTCAACCTCGCGCACGGCAGTTTCTACATGCTGGGCGCCTACATGGCCTGGTTCTTGACGGCCCAGTTTGACAGCCTGCTGCTGGCCATCGTGGTCGGCGCCGTGCTCGCGGTGGCCTTTGGCTGGTTGCTGGAATGGACGCTGTTCCGGTTTTTCTACCACCGCGACCACCTCGACCAGGTGCTGCTGACTTTCGGCCTGATCTACATCTTTGAAGAAGTGCGCTCGCTGCTCTGGGGCGACGACGTGCACGCCGTGCAAGTGCCCGAGGCGCTGAACTGGTCGATCCCGCTGACCGACACCCTCTCCTACCCGGTCTACCGGCTGGTTATGTCGGGCATCTGCATCGTCCTGGCGCTGGGCCTGTACCTGCTGATCAGCAAGACGCGCCTGGGCATGAAGATCCGCGCGGGCGCCTTCAACCGAGAGATGACCGAATCGCTGGGCATCAACATCCGCCTCATCCACGGCGTGGTGTTCGCGCTGGGCGTTGGCCTGGCCGCGGTGGCCGGCATGATCGCGGCGCCCATCGCCAGCGTCTACCCCGGCATGGGCAGCTCGGTGCTGATCATGTGTTTCGTGGTCGTGGTCATCGGCGGCATCGGCTCGGTGCGCGGCGCGCTGGTCGCGGCCCTGCTGGTCGGGCTGGTCGATACCTTCGGCAAGGTGCTGCTGCCCCAGATTGCCGGCATGGCGGTCTACATGCTCATGGCCGCCGTGCTGCTCTACAAACCGGAAGGCCTGTTCAAACAATGAGCGCCCAACCTGTCACGGTCTCCCGGGGAGCCCTGTCGTCATGAGTGCCCCCAAAGCCCAACTCGAAAAGCTGCCGCGCAGCGTGCAGGTGCTGCTGGCCTTCGGCGCCATCGCCCTGGCCGCGTTTCCGCTCGTGCCCGTGGAGGGCAGCGACTTCTACCTGCAGATGCTCACGCAGATGATGATCCTGGCCATCTTCGCGATGAGCCTGGACCTGCTGCAGGGCGTGACCGGCCTGGTCTCGCTCGGGCACGCGGCGTACTTCGGCATTGCCGGGTATGCCCTGGCCTTCATCACGCCGCAGGACGCCCCCATCGCCCTGTGGTGGAGCCTGCCGCTGGCGGTGGTGGCAGCCGGCCTGGCGGCGCTGGTGATCGGCTTCTTCGTGGTGCGCACCCACGGCATCTACTTCATCATGGTGACCATGGCCTTCGCCCAGATGGTCTATTTCCTGTTCTTCGACAACAAGGCCCTGGGCGGCTCCGACGGCATCTACGTCTACTTCCGGCCCGACGCCTCGGCCCTGGGCCTGGACCTCGAAAGCAAGACCACCTTCTTCTACCTGACGCTGGTGCTGCTGATCGCGGTGTACGCCTTTTTGCGCCGTGTACTGTTTTCGCCCTTCGGCCGCGTGCTCGCCGGCATCCGGGTCAATGAGCACCGGCTGCGCGCCGTGGGCTATGGCACCTTCGGCTACAAGCTGGCCGCCTTCACACTGGCCGGCGCACTGGCCGGGCTGGCGGGTTTTCTGTGGGCGGCGCAGACGGGTTTCGTCAACCCCGAGCTGATGGGCTTTCACATGAGCGCGCACGCCATCATGATGGTGATCCTCGGCGGCATGGGCAACTTTGCCGGCGCCATCGTCGGGGCCTTCGCCTTCGAATATGTGATGCACGTCTTCAAAGACCTCACCAAGCACTGGCAACTGCTGATGGGCGGGTTCATCCTGCTGGTGGTGATCGTGGCGCCGCGCGGCCTGCTGGGCCTGGGCGACACGCTGCTGCGCCGCTCCCGCAAGGAGGCTTCGGAATGAGCCAGCCGCTGTTGAGCGCCCGCAACCTGACCAAGCGCTTCGGCGGCCTGGCCGCCGTCAACGACGTGTCGGTCGACCTGCTGCGCGACCGCATCCATGCCGTGATCGGCCCCAACGGCGCGGGCAAGTCCACGCTGACCAACCTGCTCTCGGGCGACCTGCCGCCCACCTCGGGAACGATCACGCTCAACGGTCAGGCCACTGCGGGGCATTCACCCGAATCGATCTCGCGCCTGGGCCTGGGCCGCAGCTACCAGAAAACCAACATCTTCGGCCCCTTCACGGTGTGGGACAACGTGCGCCTGGCGGCCCAGTCGCGCGAAGGGTTTTCGCCGTGGAACCCGCTGAACTGGCTGTCGCCGGCACACCGCCTCTCGGGCATCAACCTGCGCTGCGAACGCGCCATCGAGCTGGCGGGCCTGACCCACCGCACCCAGACCGTGGCCGCCACCATCAGCCACGGCGAGCAGCGCCAGCTGGAGATCGCCATGACCCTGGCCACCGAACCGACCGTGCTGCTGCTCGACGAGCCGCTGGCCGGCATGGGCCAGGCCGAGGCCGAGCGCATGGTCGAGCTGCTGCTCAAGCTCAAGAAGGACCACGCGATGATGCTGGTCGAGCACGACATGGACGCGGTGTTCACGCTGGCCGACCAGCTCACCGTGATGGTCAACGGCCAGGTCATCGCCAGCGGCTCGCCCGAACAGGTGCGCGCCGACCCGATGGTGCAGGCGGCCTATCTGGGCGAGGAGCACTGAAGCCATGTCCGAGACTCCCCTGATCAGCGCCCACGGCCTGCACACGCATTACGGCCAGAGCCACATCCTGCGCGGCGTCGATTTTGTCGTCGCCCCGGGCCAGACCATCGGCCTCATGGGCCGCAACGGCATGGGCAAGAGCACGCTGCTCAAGTCGCTCATGGGCATCGTCAAACCCAGCGGCGGCGGCGTGCTCATCAAGGGCCACCCTATGACCGGCGCCAGCCCCTACGAAGTGGCGCGGCTCGGCATTGCCTACGTGCCCGAAGGGCGCGGCATCTTCGGCAACCTGAGCGTGAAAGAAAACCTGGTCATGGCCGCGCGCGCCGGCACGCGCGGTCAGCGCGACTGGACCTACGAGCGCGTGCTCGACACCTTCCCGCGTCTGGCCGAGCGCCTGGGCCACGGCGGCCAGCAGCTCAGTGGCGGCGAACAGCAGATGCTGACCATCGGCCGCGCGCTGATGACCAACCCCGACGTGCTGATCCTCGACGAGGCCACCGAAGGCCTGGCGCCGCTGATCGCGCGCGAGATCTGGCGCATCTGCGGCCTGATCCGCGAGAGCGGCATCAGCAGCGTGATCGTCGACAAGAACTGGAAGCACGTGACCCAGATCACCGACCGCAACGTCATCCTGGTCAAGGGCGAGGTGGTGTTCGAGGGCGCGTCGGAAGCGCTGCTGTCGAAGCCCGAGTTGCTGGAGCAGTACCTGGGCGTGTAAATGTCACGCAGGCGCCTCACGGGTGTCTGGGCGGCCGATTCGGCGCACCGCGCCCGGTAGACTCGGCCTGCCGACCGGCCACAGGGGTCGGTGGCAACCAATCCATCAGGGAGTTCCTATGAAGCGTTTGATCGCGCTGGCCGCCTCGGCCAGCCTGTTTGGCTGTGCGTCCGTCATGAACGACAGCACCCACCCCATGAAGGTCGAAACCTTGACGCCCGAGGGCAAGGTGGTAGCCGGCGCCGAGTGCAAGCTCAGCAACGACTACGGCGCCATCAGCGTCAAATCCGGGGAAACCGCCCAGGTGCGCCGCTCGTCCAAAGACATGGACATCACCTGCACCACGCAGGAACAACCCGACGCACAGGCCCGGGCCATCTCGCGCGCCAACGCCGGCATGTTCGGCAACATCATTCTGGGCGGCGGTATCGGCGCGATCATCGACCACAACAAGGGCACGGCTTACACCTACCCGACCTGGATCCAGCTCATCTTCGGCCAGAGCCTGGTGTTCGACCGCGGTGACGAAAAAGAAGGTGCGCCCGTTTCTGGCAAAAAACCGGAACCTGTCGCCGCGGCCAAATAAGCGCTCAGAGCAGCGGCCGCAGTTCGCGCGCAGCCTCCAGCAGCAGGGGCAGCAGATCCTGGCGCAGGGTTTCGGGCGCCAGGCGCTGCGGCGCCGCCACCACGTTGAGCGCCGCCACCATGCGGCCCTTCATGTCGCGTAGGGGCACGGCCAGTGCGTGCACGCCGAGTTCGTGCTCTTCACTGGCCACGGCGTAGTCGTCGGCGCGCACCTGGGCCACGATGGCCCGGAAGGCCTTGTGGTCCACCGTGGTCTTCGGTGTCAGCCGCGGCAGTTCGCGGCCCTTGAGCCAGGCGCTGAACGCCGCGCGCGGCAGCGCCGCCAGCAGCACGCGCCCGGTGCTGGTGGCGTGCACCGGCAGGCGCGCCCCCAGGTGCAGGCCATAGGCCATGAGGCGCTGCCCGCCCACGGCCGCGCTGCGCGCCACGATCACCACCTCGTCGCCGTCGAGCACCACGGCCGAGAACGATTCGCGCGTCTGCGCCGCCAAGCGGTTGAGCGTGGGCTGCAACAGGCGCGGCAGCCGCGCCGAGGCCAGGTAGCTGCCCGAAAACCGCAGCACCTTGGCCGACAGCCAGTAGTGCGTGCCATCGGTGTCCAGGTAGCCCAGATAGGCCAGCGTGAGCAGGTGGCGCCGGGCGGCGGCGCGGGTGAGGCCGGCGCGTTCGGCAGCCTGGGTGGCGTTCAGCCGCTGGCGCTCGGTGTCAAAGCTCTCCAGCACGGCCATGCCCTTGGCCATGCCTTCGATGAAGTCGGCCCGGGCAATGCCTTGCAGCGGCTCGGAAGAACGGGGGGCGGGGGCGGTGCTCATGCCGGCATTATCGCGAACCCGGGTGTATTGCGCGATCATCGCGCAAGTCTTCCGTTGATCGTGCAAACCCTTGCACCACGCCTTGGAAACGGGCCCGGCGACTCCTAAAGTCGCCGCCACGGCTCAAGCAGGACCTCCGGCCCCTGCCCTTCTTCCAGGAGACAACCCCATGCGCACCCAGGTCGCCATCATCGGTGCAGGCCCCTCCGGCCTGCTGCTCGGCCAACTGCTTCACAAGGCGGGCATCGACGCCATCATCCTTGAGCGCCAGACCGGCGACTACGTGCTGGGCCGCATCCGTGCCGGGATCCTGGAACAGGTCTGCATCGACCTGATGGACGAGGCCGGCGTGGGCGAGCGCATGCACAAGGAAGGCTTGGTGCACGGCGGCTTCGACCTGCTGGTGGACGGCCACCGCCACCGCGTGGACATGAACCAGCTCACCGGCGGCAAGAACGTGATGGTGTATGGCCAGACCGAACTGACCCGCGACCTGATGGATGCCCGCGCCGCGGCCGGACTGACCACGGTGTACGAGGCCGCCAACGTCAAGGTGCACGACTTCGACACCCAAAACCCGCGCGTCACCTACGAAAAAGACGGCCAGACGCACACCATCGAATGCGACTTCATCGCCGGCTGCGACGGTTTCCACGGCGTCTGCCGCGCCAGCGCGCCGCGCAGCGCGATCAAGGAATACGAAAAGGTCTATCCGTTCGGCTGGCTCGGCCTGCTGTCGGACACGCCGCCGGTGCACGACGAACTGATCTATGTGAACAGCCCGCGCGGCTTCGCGCTGTGCTCGCAGCGCAGCATGACCCGCAGCCGCTACTACCTGCAGGTGCCGCTGACCGACAAGATCGAGGCGTGGACCGACGACGCCTTCTGGCAGGAACTGCGCCTGCGGCTGGACGACGAGGCCAACGCCAAGCTGGTCACCGGCCCTAGCATTGAAAAGAGCATTGCGCCGCTGCGCAGCTTCGTGACCGAGCCGCTGCGCTTTGGCCGCATGTTCCTGGCCGGTGACGCCGGTCACATCGTGCCGCCCACCGGTGCCAAGGGCCTGAACCTGGCCGCCACGGACGTGAAGTACCTGTTCAACGGTATCCGCGAGTACTACGAAGAAAAGTCCGAAGCTGGTATCGACCGCTATTCGGAACTGGCGCTCAAGCGCATCTGGCGCGCCGAGCGTTTCTCGTGGTGGTTCACCCAGCTGATGCACAAATTCCCCGACGACGGCGAGATCGTGGGCAAGTTCCAGCGCGCCGAGTTGGACTACCTGATGCACTCGGAAAACGGCGCCCGCACCGTCGCCGAAAACTACGTCGGCCTGCCGCTGGACTTCGGGCAGTAACGCCACGGCGATCAGGCTCCCCGCACCGCGCAGGGGCGCCTGGTCCCGCCACACAAAGTCCTGGACGCCCGCTTCTGCGGGCGTGACGTTTTCTGGTGAGCGTGGTCGGCAATCTGTGCGGCCATCTTCCTGCCACTGCCCGCGCGGGCGCGCGAGCGGGAACCGGCATGCCGGGAAACACGGGTGTCGCCCGCGTGCCGGGGGCGGTTGCGGGTTGCCTGTACATTGACGTTTACGTCAACGTCCATCCACCGCGCATGCCCTCTTCCGCCGCTCCTGCTTCGACCCAACCCCTTCGCCCCCTGCGGGGTGTGCGCGTGCTCAGTCTGGCCCTCAATTTGCCCGGCCCGGCCGCGCTGATGCGCCTCAAGGCCATGGGCGCCACCTGCCTCAAAGCCGAACCCCCGGCCCCCCAGGGGGCGCCCGCGGGCACCAGCGGTGACCCCATGGGCCAGTACAACGCCCAGGGCTATGGCCAGTTGCACGCCGGCATCCGGGTGGTCACCATCGATCTCAAAAGCGAAGCCGGGCAAGCCCGGCTGCACCAGGCGCTGGCCCGCACCGACGTGCTGCTGACCTCGTTCCGCCCATCGGCCCTGCAAAAACTCGGGCTCGGCTGGAAAGCCCTGCACCGCCAGCACCCCGCGCTGTCGGTGGTGGCCATCTATGGCGCTCCGGGCGAGCGGGCCGAAGAGCCCGGCCACGACCTTACCTACCTGGCCGATGCCGGCCTGGTCACCGGGCTGGACCTGCCGGCCACGCTGTTTGCCGACATGGGCGGCGCGCTGATGGCCAGCGAAGCCGTGCTGCAGGCGGTCATTCAGCAACAGCGCACCGGCAAGAGCAGCTTCCAGTCGGTCGCGCTGTCCGACGCGGCCGCCTGGCTGGCCCTGCCCCGCGTGTGGGGCCTGACCCAGCCCTCCGGCTCGGTGGGCGGCGCCCACGCCGGTTATCGCGTCTACCCGTGCAAGAACGGCCGCGTGGCATTGGCGGCGCTGGAGCCGCACTTCGCGGCCGCACTCTGCGCGGTGGCCGGCATCCCGTTCCACGGCATGGCCACCATGCTGCACCCGGACACACCGGCGGCCATAGCCGCCTTCCTGGCCGGCAAGACCCGCGCACAACTGGACAAACTGGCCGCCCGGCACGACATCCCGCTGCACACGCTGGCCTGAGCTGGCGGCCGCTGCCCACCGGGCAGCCGCGCAAGAGCGGGCCTAGGGCAGGCGCGCGGGCGCCTCGTCGGCCTGCAAACCGAGCAGCCATTCGCGCCAGATCGCCACCAGCAGCGCCATGAGCACCGGGCCGACGAACAGGCCAACGATGCCCATGGTCTTGACGCCGCCCACCAACCCGAAGAACGTGGGCAGGAACGGCAGCTTCACCGGGCCGCCCACCAGGCGCGGGCGCAGCGTCTTGTCGACGATGAACAGCTCGATCGACCCCCAGGCAAACAGCGCCACGCCGGCCAGCGCCTCGCCCGAGCCCACGAGGTAGAGCGACACCAGCGTGAACGACAGCGGTGCCCCCCCGGGGATCAGCGCCATGAAGCCGGTGATCACGCCCAGCAGCACCGGCGAAGGCACCCCCGCGATGGCATAGGCCACACCCAGCACCACGCCCTCGCCCAACGCGATCAGGCCCAGCCCGGTGACGGTGGCGCTGACCGTGGCCGGCACCACGCGCGAAAACCGCTGCCAGCGATCGGGCAGCAGGCGCTCGCCCACGGTATCGATCTGCGCCCCGATGCGTGCGCCGTCCTTGTAGACGAAGAACAGCGTGATCAGCATGAACAGCACCAGCAGCAGCAGCCCGAACAGGTCGCCCGTGGCCGTCAGGGCCACGCGGTAGATATTGCCCAGGTGCTGGCCGCTGAGCAGTTGGATCCACTCGCCCAGCGCGTGCGGTTCGCCCAGGTGGTCGCGCCAATACGCGGCCAGTTGCGCGCCCACCAGCGGCAGCGACTCGATCCACTGCGGCACCGGCGCGCCGCTGCGGTTGGCTTCGATCAGCCAGCGCAGCAGACCGCTGGCTTCGCGGATCGCGTAGTGCAGCGCCAGCGACAGGGGCACCACCAGCACCACCAGCACCACGACGATGGCCAGGCTGGCCGCCAGTGTGGTGTTGCCACGGCAGGCCTTCACCACCTTGCGGTACAGCGGCCAGCTGGCAAAACCGATGATCAGGGCCGCCAGCACCGGCACCAGGAAACCGCGGAAGAAATACACCCCCGCTGCCAGGATCAGCAACAACAGCGCACGGGTGATGAGGGGAGTCTGAAGCACAGGGGGCATGCGGTCATTCTGACACGGGGCCCAGCACCGTCCGGGCCCAGTCCGGCAGCGCCGGCGCCTGCCACACCAGCGCGCCACTGCGCAGCCGGGCCACCAGGCGCGGCGGCTGAAACGGCTCGCCGGCCGGCACCGAGGTGTCGTAGAGCAGCGCCAGATCGGCGCGGCGCACGGCCACGCCCAGGTGCTTCACCGTGCGGGGGTAGCGCGAGAGGATGCGTTCGGGCGGCACCGGGTGCCCGCCCTCGTCCACCCGCCGCGCAACGCGGCCCGGCAACTGCGCCGGATCGTCCACGCACACCACCAGCAGCAGCACGGCAAACCCGGCCCGACGCGCTGCTGCCATGAGATCGAGCTTGGAGGTGTGCGAAAACACCGTCTCGCTGGCGAAGGCAAGCCCGGCGGCCAGGCAGGCCTGGCGGCGCTCATCGGCCCATTGCCGCGCCAGGGCCGAACGCTGCTGGGGATCGGCCACGTGCCCGAGGTGGGCCGCTTCGTACAGATCGGCGTTGACGAACTCGGCCTCGGCGGGGATCAGGCCTTCGGCCACCGCAGCCCGGTACAGCGTCGATTTGCCCGCCCCGTTCGGGCCTGCGAGCAGGAAGAAAACCGGTCGCGCCACTGAACCTCTCAGGCCGCTCGCCGCAACACGGCCCGCTGCCGGTTGGCCTCTACCGTGGCGCGCACGGCCTGCACCAGCCGGCCACTGGCCTCCGCCGCCACGAAGCGCGCTTCCAGCGCGTCCAGGGCCTCATCGGCCACGGGCTCTGCCGGCAGCTTCTCCTGTGGAATACCGCGCTGCGCGTCGTGCTGGGCAATGGCCTCCAGCGCGTCTTGCGCCGTCAGGCCCGAAGCCTCGACGATGCGCCCCAGCGTGGCCCAGTATTCGATCTGCCCGGCCACCGAGCGGCGCATGGGCTGTGCCGCCTGGCGCGCCTGGTGCACCAGGTCGGACGGCAGTTTGACCGAAGCGAAGGCAGCAGAAGTCATGGCAATCTCCTTTATGGCGCATTTTGCGCCATAAAGGACCATTCTGGCAAAGCGGATAATCGCCGCTTCTTCAGAGGAGGCGCCATGAAAAAACAAGGCACCGTGGTGCGCTGGGACAGTGCCAAAGGTTTCGGGTTCATCCGCAGCGGCCAGACCACGGCCGATGTCTTCTTTCACATCCGCGATTACCGGGGTTCCGAAGCGCCTGTGGTCGGGCAATCGGTCGGCTTTGAAGAAATCGTGGTCGGGGGCAAGGGCCCGCGCGCCATGGATGTGCATCCTGCGGGCATGCCGGCAAGCGGCATGCCTCGTCCGGCCGCCCGGCGCCCGTCCACCACGAGCCGCCCGCCGCCGGCACCCCGCCCCACGGCGCCGCGTCGGCCTCCACCACCCGCCAGCCCACGAACGGACACGACCGGGGTCGCGCTCGGCCTGATGTTGCTCTGGATCGCGCTGCTGGGCCTCGGGGTCTGGCGTGGGCAACTGGGCTGGGTGCTGCTGCCCGCGCTCCTGGGCCTGAACCTCATGACCTTCTTCCTGTACTGGCAGGACAAACACGCCGCGCAGCACGGGCAGTGGCGCACGAAAGAGAACCACCTGCATCTGCTGGCGTTGCTCGGCGGCTGGCCAGGTGCCTGGTTGGCGCAGCGGGCGCTGCGTCACAAGACGGTGAAGGCCCCCTTCGTCTTGGGGTACTGGGCCACCGTGGGCCTACACCTGGTTCTGCTGGCGCTCTGGGTCTTTGCGCCCGAGGTTGGCCCGCTTCTGGGGCCGCTGGCTGGGGGCTGAAGCGCTTGTTACTCAGTTGCTGCCGAACAGGCGCGCCAGGAAACCGCGCTTCTTTTTCTGCTGCAGTTCGCGCAGCAGTTCTTCCTTGATCTGGGCCTTGAGGTCGGCGTCGCCCCGGCCCACGTTCTTCAGGTACACCTTCACCGAATCGGCGTAGCTCTTGTCGTCGCTGCGGATGTGGTTGAACAGCCAGCGCGAAAGCATGGCGTGCAACTCGTCGGCAACGTCTTCGCCCGCCTCGAAACGCATGCGGTAGTCGGCCACCTTGCGGGTGAACAGTTCGTGCACCTTCTTGTGCGGGCCGCTGTACATGTAGCCGGCGTCGACCATCAGCGCCTCTTCAAAGGCGAAATGCGAGAGCGTGTAGTCGATCGCCTCGTCGATCACCGCGCCCACGGCCGCGCGGTCGTGGTGCTCGCGGGCGTCGTAGAGCTGGTTGATGTATTCGACGATGCGCTTGTGCTGCCCGTCGATTTCGGTGATGCCCGTCTCCAGGTCGGGCGTCCAGTTCAGGTGTGCCATGGAAAGTCCTCCAGCGCGCCGCCTGAAAAAATTGGCGCCGCGCTTAAGGAAAAATTGTGGCTGACCTGTAAGCAAACGTGAGGGCTATCACACCGCTTCATGACTTATCTCAAGCCCGGCCCCGAATTGCCGACAGCCGGACGGCCGAGGCGCCTGGAACTGTGGGGTCAATGCCGCAACCGATAGACTGCGCGGCTCCTTGCCCATCGTCCCTTGCCTTGATGACCTCCCTCTTCTCTCTGTTTCTGGTGCTTCTCGCGGTGGGTCTGGTCTCCATCATCTGGCGGCTCGCCTCCCGCCGCCAAAGCCTGCCCTGCCCGTCCTGGCTGCGTTGGCTGGTGGAACTGGACAACCCCTTCACCCAGACCAACCGGGCCGCGTTCATCGTCGACACCCTCGAACTGACCCCGGGCATGGTGGTGCTCGACGCCGGGTGTGGCCCGGGGCGACTGACCGTTCCTCTGGCCCAGCGCGTGGGCCCCGACGGCCGCGTGGTGGCGCTGGACATCCAGGCCGGCATGCTGGCGCGGGCCCAGGCCAAGGTGGCTGCGGCCGGGCTCACGCAGGTGGACTTTGTGGCCGCTGCCCTCGGCAATGCCCAGTTGCCCGCCGACCACTTTGATCGGGCGGTCCTGGTCACCGTGCTGGGCGAGATTCCTGATCGCGCCAGCGCGCTGGCTGCGCTGTTCGCCAGCTTGAAACCGGGCGGCGTGCTGGCGGTGGTCGAGGTCATCTTCGACCCCCACTTTCAATCCCGTCAGACGGTTGCCCAGTTGGCGGCATCGGCGGGCTTTCAGGAAAGCGCCTTTTTCGGGCACCGGCTGGCTTACGTCATGCATCTGACCAAACCGGCCGCCGCGCAAGCCGGTGCCTGAACAGCACCAGACACCGCTTGCCCGCCATCATCGGCAGCCCAACGACCCGATGGCCGAACCACCGGGAACCGTGGGGCGGTCAATGCGGCAAGCGGCCCCGCTCGTACCAGGCCGCGCTGCGGTTCACCACCGACACCACCCACAGCATCACCGGCACTTCGATCAGCACGCCCACCACGGTGGCCAGCGCCGCGCCCGACTGGAAGCCGAACAGGCTGATGGCCGTGGCCACGGCCAATTCAAAGAAATTGCTCGCGCCGATCAGCGCCGACGGCCCGGCCACGCAATGCGCCACACCCAGGCGGCGGTTGAGCAGGTAGGCCAGGCCCGCGTTCAGCACCACCTGGATCAGGATCGGCACCGCCAGCAATGCGATCACCAGCGGCTGACGCAGGATGGCTTCGCCCTGGAAGGCGAAGAGCAGCACCAGGGTCAGCAGCAGCGCCACGATCGACCACGGGCCGAGCCGCGCCGCCACGGTCTGCAGACGTTCGGCACCGCTGCGCAGCAGCCAGGCCCGCAGCAGTTGGGCCACGATCACCGGCACCACGATGTACAGCCCCACCGACATCAGCAGCGTGCCCCACGGCACCGCGATGGACGAGAGCCCGAGCAGCAGGGCCACCAGCGGCGCAAAAGCCAGCACCATCAGCGCGTCGTTGAGCGCCACCTGTGACAGCGTGAAGTACGGATCGCCCCGGCACAACTGGCTCCACACAAACACCATCGCGGTGCAGGGCGCGGCCGCCAGCAGAATCAGGCCCGCCACGTAGCTGTCGATCTGGTCGGCCGGGAGCAGCGGCGCAAACAGGTGGCGGATGAACAGCCAGCCCAGCAGCGCCATCGAAAACGGCTTGACGGCCCAGTTCACGAACAGCGTCACGCCGATGCCTCGCCAGTGCGCCCGGACCTGCCCGAGCGCGCCGAAGTCGATCTTCAGCAGCATGGGAATGATCATCACCCAGATGAGCACGCCCACCGGCAGGTTCACCTGCGCCACCTCCATCGCACCCACCGCCTGAAAAACGCCGGGCAGCCACTGGCCCAGCGCAATGCCGGCGAGGATGCACAAGGCCACCCACACCGTCAGGTAGCGCTCGAAAAAACCCATGGCCGGCTGTGCGGCCGCAGCCTGCGCGCCGCTCATGACGCCGCCAGCCCGCGTGCGCTGGCCTGCAGCGCCATGCGCTCCAGGCGTTCGGGCGGCAGGCTGACCAGCAGATCCAGCCGGCGGCGGATCGCGTGCAGCGTCAGGCGGAAAGCTTCCAGCCTGGCGGCCTCGTCACCCGGCGCTTCCGACGGGTCGGCGTAACCCCAGTGCGCGGTGGCCGGCTGCCCCGGCCAGAACGGGCACACCTCGCCGGCCGCGTTGTCGCACACGGTGATCACCAGGTCCATGTGCGGCGCATCGGGCTGCGCGAACTCGTCCCAGCTCTTGCTGCGCAGATTCACCGTGGCGATGCCGGCGGCATCGAGCACTTTCAGCGCCAGCGGGTTCGGCTGCTGGTTTTCGCGTGGCTGGCTGCCCGCCGAAAAGGCGCAAAAGCGCGGACCACCGATGTGGTTCAGCACGGCCTCGGCCAGGATGCTGCGCGCCGAATTGTGCGTGCACAAAAACAGCACGTTGAGCGTGGGAGGAGAAGCGTTCATGGATCGAAACCCCGTCAAAGAAGAGAAAAGATTCGGAGACAAAAGCGGAAAAAAACGCCCTGCGCTCAGCAGGCGCAGGCCCGCGCCTGGCCATTCACCTCGCAGGCGGCGCCCTCGCAACAGTTTTCGCTCAGGTAGGCCAGCAGCGCGTTCATCGGGCCGAACGCGGCGCGGTAGATCAGGTTCCGGCCGCTGCGCTCCTGCGTCACCAGGCCCGCGTGCGTCAGTTCCTTCAGGTGGAACGACAGGCTGGGCGCCGGCACCTGCATCTGTTCGGTGAGCGCGCCGGGTGTCAACCCCTCAGGGCCGGCCACCACCAGGGCACGGAACACCCGCAGGCGCAGGGGCTGGGCCAGCGCGGCCAAGGCTTGAACCACATCGTTTTCTTCCATATTTTGATAATACTTGAAATATGGAAATTTATGATGACAGTGGTGTGACATGCAGCGAGCAGTGACGGTCGGCATCCGTCAGCAACTGTTCGACGAAGGCACGCACGATGGCAATGCATCAACGTCAAACGCCTCGACATCAAAAGTGTCGAACGTGATCTCCCCGAAATCGCTGGGGCCAAGCTGCTTGCGAAAGCTGGTGCCGTCGATTCGGCCTGAGGGGTCGCGCAAGAGAAGGCTCAACACCCTGGGTGCGTCCGCTAGCGACGCCGACGGCGCGTAGACCTGCAGCCGACGAATGCCAACGAACAGAGCGCTCACATCGCGTAGGCCCACAACCTGTTGAATGCATTGCCCGAAAGCCACCGCATATTCATCCCCTGACTGGTCTATCTGCTGACTGGTTGGGGATGGTAGCTGACGGCGATACGGGGGAGGTAATGTGTACGCCTGAACCGCCTTTCGCCAAAAGGCGCCTGCCATTGCCCTGCCAGTGGTCCTTTCTTCAGTGCCGCGCAGCGAAAAAGACCCGCGAGCAGAACAAATATGAGCGCTTGGCGGTGCGTGGCTGGCGAGACTTGCCGCTCATTGGCCAGCATGATCAAAAAGGCTTCTACATCCGCCCCGCCCATGTCGCGCGGGTGCCGCATGCCACCCTGTTGAGCGGACCACAGAACAAAAAACCGAACCCAATACAGGTAGGCCTTTTCGGTCTTGAGGCTATAGTGCAGATACCGAATGCGCTCACGAACCTGATCTAACAAGCGCTTGGACACCAGCGGCTGCACGTCGGCGACTTTGTCGGTCCTGTTATACCTGTTCATATAACCAGTATACGAAGACAAGTACATGATGTCAAAAGATATTTCAGCCTCGGTACCGCCACGTTATCCGCCTGTCTCCGGGCATATCCGGTGATTCGGCGACTACATCAAAGTTAGGCCTCACAACCCACGCCGCAGCAGTCGCATGCCCTCTTGGCCGGAAATTGACTACTTCCACGCGAACGCAGCGACAGCGCGAGGTCGCCTCGCAGAGCTGGAACATGTCGCGCAAGCAGATTGGTATGACCTATATCGCCACAAGCACGACGGGTCGCTTTGGCGAGTCGATCGCGAAGACAAGTATCAGGGGCGATTCATCGTTCGGGTTCCGTCGCTTTCCGATTGGGAGTCATTCGATTCCTCGCCCTTGGAGAAGCAGTTGCTGCTCTCCGCTCGCGGCGGCGAGTCCGAGGATCGCTGCCTTATCGCCGGGTGCTCCGCCAAGGCCATCAAAGCCTCGGCCTTCTGCCTGGAGCACACCTATGAGCGAGGCGTTCGCAAATAGGAAAAGAGGTGAGGCCTAACCCTTCGCTCGAGGCGACAGCCACCGGCTTGGCGCTTGGCCCGCGAACCCGTCGTTCTTATCATCGGGCTCGCGGGCCAAGCGCCAACCCGGCGCCTGCGCCTCAGCTCAAACTACAAGGGCTTCCCCCCGAAAGTCAAACACCGATCCAGCCGTGATGCATCGCCAAGCGATGGATCACGGAATGTGTTCTGACAGTGTTCGATTTCCAACTTCAGCGCC